>NZ_JBHWIE010000376.1:0-6610 GCF_042732085.1 Actinosynnema sp. NPDC059797 | reverse complement strand
GCAGCACGCCGCCGGTGGCGAACCCGAGCGCCATCGCCACCGCGCGGCCGGTGACCAGCAGCCCGTTGGCGCGCAGGCGGTGCTCCGACCCGACCAGGTCCGGCACGCTCGACCGCAGCAGCAGTTGGCTGGTCGTGGTCAGCGCCCCGATCGACACGGCCACCACCGGCAGCAGCGACACCCGCGCGTCGTCCGGCGCCAGCGCGAACACCACCAGCACCGCGGCCTGCGCCACGTCGCAGGTGATCATCACCGGGCGGCGCGGCAGCCGGGCCGCCACGGCGCCGCCCACCAGGCCCGCGACGAACCCGGTCGCCATCCGCAGCACCATGAACAGGCCGGTCGCGACGGCGCTGCCGGTCGCCTCGTACACGAACAGGTTCAGCGCCACCATGTTCAGGTAGCTGCCGAACGACGACGCCGCGTTGCCGCCGACCAGCAGCCGGAACCGGCGCAGGTCGCCCCGGTCGATCCCCGGCGCGGAGGCCGGGCCCCGGTCCGCCACGCTCAGTACCCCGCGGCGCGGTGCGGGTCCGCCTCGCGCGTCGGCACCAGGAAGCTGCGCTCGAAGGTCAGCACGACCTCGCCGGTCGACTTGCGCCCGGTCGTCCGGCACTGCGCGATGCCGTTGCCCGGCCTGCTCTCCGACAGCCGCTTGCCGGTGATCTCGCTCTCCGCGTAGAGGGTGTCGCCGACGAACACCGGCGCGGTCAGCCGGATCCGGTCCCAGCCCAGGTTCGCGATCGCCTTGCCGCTGGTGCTGCGCGCGGTCATGCCGCCGACGATGCTCAGCGTCACCAGGCTCGACACCAGCGGCCTGCCCCACTCGCCCTGCTCGCTGAAGGCCGCGTCGATGTGCAGCGGGGAGTCGTTCATGCTGAGCATGGACATGAGCACGTTGTCCATCTCGGTGATCGTGCGGCCGGGCCGGTGCTCGATCACCACCCCCACCTGGAGGTCCTCGTAGCAGAACCCGACGACCTCGCGGAAGCGGTTCTCCCCCACCTGCTGGAACCCGACGGGGTGGTTCGGTGGCACTGGCGGTCCTCCGGTCATAGCGACGGGGTGTCGGTCGGGTCTTGGCCCAGCAGTTCGGTGACGTGCCCGACGAAGGCGGTGATCTCCGCGGCGGTCAGGTCGGCGCGGATCATCACCCGCAGGCCCGCCTCGCCCCGGGGCACGATCGGGAAGAAGATCGCCGAGCTGTAGTAGCCCCGCCGGTACAGCTCCGCCGACAGCGCCACCGCCCGGTCCGCCTCGCCGACGTCGATCCGGCGCACCGGCAGGCCGTTGCCCGCCAGCGGCGTGGGCAGCAGCTCGTCGAACAGGTCGAGGTTGGCGCGCAGCGCGGCCTGCAGCTCGCCCAGCTCCGGCGAGCGGTGCACCTCGGCGCTGCCGAGCGCGGCGCCGATCGTGGGCACGGACACGTCCTGCGACCAGCCGAGCGGTCCGCCGTGCCGGGACAGGAACTCCGCCTTGCGCCTGCTGTCGAGCAGCGCGAGCCCGCCGCCGCTGCCGAAGCCCTTGCCCAGGCTCGTCACGACCGTGGTCAGCTCGCCGACGCCGGTGCGCGAGCGCACGTACCCCTCGCCGCGCTCGCCGACGATCGACACCGAGTGCGAGTCGTCGATGAACAGGTACAGGCCGTACCGCTCCTGGAGCTCCAGCAGGCCGTCGAGCGCCGCCGCGCCGCCCATCGAGTACGCGCCGTCGCCGACGTAGGCCACGCTCGGGTACTTGCGGCAGGTGTCGGCGATGAAGTCGAGGTCGTTGTGGTCGCAGGTCAGGACCAGGCTCTCCTCGGCGCAGATCGCCTTGACGTAGGACATGGAGAAGTGGGCGAACCGGTCGAAGACCATCACCCGCGGTCCGCCGGGCGCCATGTGCCCGGACGCCACCAGCGGCAGGATGCCCGCGGTCACCGCGGTGCACGTGGTGGCCAGCAGGACCTCCGCGCCGAACAGGTCGCGCAACTCCTCCTCCAGCCTGCCCTGGATCGTCGGGCGGATCCGGGTGGTGGAGGTCATCAGCTCGATGGTCCCGGTCTCGCGCACCGCGGAGACCACGCCCTCCAGCACCTTGGGGTGCCGGTTGAGCCCCAGGTACGAGCAGGACACCATGTTCGCGAACGCGTGCCCGGTCCCCGGCACCACCAGCCGGTTGTTCGACTCGTGCTCGACCTGGATGTCGATGAGCCCGTGGTCGGCGGCGGCCTGCCAGACCGGGTCGGAGTTGCGCACCAGGGCGCTGCTGTTGCGGAACCGGCGCGCGCCCCGCACGTCCGGCGCCTGCCCGGGTTCGAGCGCCGCGGCGCTGGAAGTCGTCTCCGTCATGGTGTGCGCGTCACGCTCCCGGTGTGGGTGAGGGGGCCGAACTCGGCGAGGAGGCGCTGCGCCGCCTCGAAGAAGGGTTTGCCGACCATGCTCCCGTCGACCGTGGTCACCCCGTCGCGGCTGCGCGTCGCGGCCGCCACCACCCGCGCGGCCTGCTCCAGCTCGGCGGCCGTCGGGGTGAACGCCTGCGTGATCGCGGGCAGTTGCTCCGGGTGCAGGGCGATCTTGCCGCTGAACCCCAACTGCTTGGCCAGCGACGACTCGTGGCGCAGCAGCGCCCGGTCGGCCAGGTCGAAGGTGGGCGAGTCGACGGCGTGCAGCTCGTTGGCCCGCGCGCTGTTCACCAGCGCCGCCCTGGCGTGCGCCAGCGGGTCCCAGGTCAGGCCGGAGCCGAGCGCGGCGGCGTAGTCGGCGGCTCCGAAGATCAGCGCGCGCAGGCCGTGCCCGGCCGCGGCGATCTCCGGTAATCGCTGCACGCCGAGCGGCGTCTCGATCACCGCGAACAGCACCGCCGCGCCGCCGAGCACCTCGGCGACGATCTCCAGGTCCCTGGGCGACTCGACCTTGGGCACCAGCACGACCTCCGGCGGCGCCGGGAAGTCCCGCAGCGCCAACAGGTCCCGCAGCCCGTCCGGCTCCACGACCGGGTTGATCCGGACCGCGCAGCGCACCGACAGGCCCCGGGCCGCGGTGAAGAACCGCACGGCGGCGCGCCTGGCCTCCTCCTTGCGCTGCGGCGCGACGGAGTCCTCCAGGTCGACCAGGCAGATGTCCGCGCCCGAGGCGTGGCAGGCGGCGAAGCGGTCGGGCGCGGTGGCCGGCGTGCACAGGACGGTCCGGCAGTAGCGGCTGAACATCCGTCAGTCCACCTCGCGCACGTCGACCAGCACTTTCCCGGTCGTCCGCCGCGCCGCGAACGCCGCGTGCGCCGCACCGACGCCGGCCAGCGGCACCACCCGGTCGATCCGCGCGGTCAGCGAACCCCGCCGCGCCAGGTCGAACAGCGCGTCGGCGATCCCGGTGAGCAGCGCGCGGTCGTCGACGACGTGCCGCATCCAGAAGCCGGCCACCCCGATCGAGCCGTCCACCAGCTCCTCGGTGCTGACGCCGACCCACCCGCAACCGGGCGCGCCGCCGCGCCAGCCGTAGGACACCAGCCGCCCGAACGGCGCCAGGCCGCGCAGCGCCGCCCTGACCTGCCCGCCGCCGGTCCCGTCGACCACGAGGTCCGCGCCGCGACCGCCGGTCACCGCGCGCAGGTCGCCGACCTCGTCCGGCGCGAGCACCACGTCGGCGCCCAGCCCGGCGACCACGGCGCGCTTCTCCGCCGTGGAGGCGACGCCGATCACCGGCTTGGCGCCCAGCGCCACCGCGAGCTGCACCGCCAGGTGCCCGACGCCGCCCGCGGCCGAGGTCACCACGACCGACTCGCCGGCGCGCACCCGGCCCGCGAGCCGCAGCGCGCCGTAGGCGGTGGCGCCCTGCTCGAACAAGCCGACCGCCTGCGCGTCGTCCACGTCGTCGGGCACCGGCACCGAGTGCGCGTCGGCGGCGGCGGCCACCTGGGCGTACCCGCCGCCCCGGCGCAGCAGCGCCACCACCCGGCGCCCGTCCCGCCTGCGCCGCCCGACCACGTCGACCCCGAGCACGGCGGGCAGCGGCAGCCCCGGCTCGGCGCCCCTGCGGTGCTCGAGGTCGTCGAAGTTCACCCCGGCCAGCGAGACGTCGACCAGGCTCGCGCCCTCCGGGCACGCGGGTTCGCCCACGCGCTCCACCCGAAGTTCTTCGGGGCCGCCGAACCGGTGCAGCACGACGGCGGCCATCCGCGGGCTCACCGACGTGCCGCGCTGGGCACGGGTGGCGGGGAGGACTTCGCCCGGACACTCGTCGACCTCGACAACGGCACGGCGGAGTCACCTCCTGCGACCGGGTGGGGCTGCCCCCGGAACCAGTCGAACATAACCGCAGCCCTCTTCGAGGGGCAACGACCCGGGCGCCGTCCAGACGGGTTCCCGATGGTGCCGTGGTCGGTGCCGGGTCACCCGAGTGCCACGCCACCACGCCTTTCGCCGTCCGCCGCCGGTGCGGCCGCGCGGGTGAAGCGCAGTTCGGGGTCGGTGACGCCGTCGGAGCGCAGCAGCTTGACGTCGGAGTGGTAGCTCATCGAGGTCAGCCACGGCATGCGGTCGCCCTGGCGCGGGAGCCGGTCCACGGCGCGCTCGACGTAGCCGGCCGCGAAGTCGAGCAACGGCCGGGTGGGCATGGACGGGTCGGCGGGCTCGGGGCGGCAGGTGTCGTACCCGTGCGCGTCCATGTGCGCCAGCAGGCGGCAGAAGTGCTCGCACAGCAGGCCGACCTTCAGCGTCCAGGACGAGTTGGTGTAGCCGATGGCGAACGCGAAGTTCGGCACCCCGGACAGCATCATGCCCTTGTAGGCGATGGTGTCGGGCAGGTGCACGGGCTCGCCGTCCACGGTGAGGTCGACGCCGCCGAAGGCCCGCACGTCCAGGCCGGTGGCGGTGACGACGACGTCGGCCTCCAGCTCGCGGCCGGACTCCAGCAGCACCCCGCGCTCGGTGAAGCCGGCGATCCGGTCGGTGACGACGTCGGCGCGGCCCTCGCGGATGGCGCGGAACAGGTCGCCGTCGGGCACGGCGCACAGCCGCTGGTCCCACGGGTCGTACGGCGGGTTGAAGTGCTCGTCGACCGGGTAGCCGGCGGGCAGCTGCCGGGTGTTGACCCAGCGGATGACCTCGCGGGCGGCCCGGGGGAAGCGCCGGCAGAACCGCCACACCGCGATGCCCTTGAGGATGTTCTTGCGCCGGGTCAGCGCGTAGCCGCGTTCCTCGCCCAGCAGCCGGCGCAGCAGGGTGGCGAGCCCGTCCTCGCGGGGCACCGGCATGACGTAGGTCGGGGTGCGCTGGAGCATCGTGACGTGCGCGGCGGTCTCGGCCATCGCGGGCACGAGGGTGACCGCCGTCGCGCCGCTGCCGATCACCACGACGCGCTTGCCGCCGTGGTCGAGGTCCTCGGGCCAGTGCTGCGGGTGGACGACCGTGCCGCGGAAGCGGTCGCGGCCCTCGAAGTGCGGGGTGTGCCCCCGGTCGTAGCGGTAGTAGCCGGTGGCGCTGAACAGCCACCCGGCGCTCAGCCGCAGCCGCTCGCCGGTGTCGGTGCGCTCGACCTCGACCAGCCAGCGCGCCGCCTCGCCCGACCAGGAGGCCGCCACCAGCCGGTGGTGGTGGCGGATGTGGGCGTCCAGGCCGTTCTCGGTCGCCGTCTCGCGCAGGTAGGCCAGGATGCGGGGCGCGTCGGCGATCGACTGCCGGTCGCGCCACGGCTTGAACTCGTAGCCGAAGGTGTGCAGGTCGGAGTCCGAGCGGATGCCGGGGTAGCGGAACAGGTCCCAGGTGCCGCCCGAGGCCGCCCGCGCCTCCAGGATCGCGAAGCTCTTGCCGGGGTGCTCGGTCTTCAGGTAGCGACCGGCCCCGATGCCGGAGATCCCGGCGCCGACGATCAGCACGTCGAGGTGCTCGACCGGCGTCTGCGTGGTCATGCGTGGCTCCCACTCGTGCGGCTGACGCCCCCAACCCTGCGTGGACCGGCCCCGCTCGCGCCAGGGCAAAACGCACCTGAATACTCTTCCCGTGGTGCACAGTGCTGCGAACGAGCCCGAGTGGCCCTCGCTGTCGCCGGAGGCGCGGCAGCTCTTCCGGCGGGGGGCCGAGGTGGTGCTGACCCTGCGCCCGGACTGGCTGGAGGAGCTGCACGCGGCGGCGCTGGGCGGGCAGCGGATGCGGCCCGTGGCGGAGGACCCGGCGCTCGCCGCGGCGACCCGGCGGGCCAACCTCGCCAACCTGCGGCACTGGGCGGCGGCCAACGTGTCCCACCCCGGGCACCGGGTGCCCGCCAACACGGCGCCGCAGTTGCTGGAGTCCGCCCGCGACCTGGTGCGGCGCGGACTCGACGAGAGCGCGCTGGAGGCGTACCGCACCGCCCAGGGAGTCGCCTGGCGGCGCTGGATGCGGATCTGCTTCGACCTGACCTCGGACCCGGAGCCGCTGCGCGAGGTGCTCGACGTCTCCGCGCTGTCCATCACCACGTTCATCGACGACACCGTCGCCGCGATCACCGAGCAGATGAAGGTCGAGCGCGCCGAGCTGACCCGCGGCACGCACGCCGAGCGCCGAGCCGCGGTCACCCTGTTGCTGGAGGGCGCGCCGATCAGCCGCGCCCGCGCCGAGGCCCAGCTCGGCTACGGCCTGACCGGCCCGCAC
>NZ_JBHWIE010000375.1:0-6689 GCF_042732085.1 Actinosynnema sp. NPDC059797 | reverse complement strand
GCCCGCGCCCCAGCGGGCCGTCACCCCCGAACGGTCACCGGGAGTCGGACCCGACGTCCTCGCGCCTGTCCTTCAGGTGGGCGCGGAACTCCGCCAGCTCCCGCTTCACCACCGGCGCGAGCAGGTAGAGGCCGATGATGTTGAACAGCGCCAGCGCGAACAGCACCGCGTCGGCGAAGTCCAGCACGCTGCCCAGCGTCAGCACCGAGCCGACCACGGTGAACGCGCAGAACACGACGCGGTAGGCCATCTCGGTGCCCCGGCTCTTGCCGAACAGGTAGGTCCACGCCTTCTCGCCGTAGTAGCTCCACGTGATGATCGTGGACACCGCGAACAGGACCACCGCGACGGTCAGCACGTACGGGAACCACGGCAGCACGGTGGCGAAGGACTCCGAGGTGACCGTGACGCCGTCCGGCCGCGGCCCGCCCGCGAAGACGGTGGCCTGCGCGTCCCTCCAGAACTGCGTCTGCGCGACGACGATGGTCAGCGCCGTCATGGTGCAGATCACCACGGTGTCGACGAACGGCTCCAGCAGCGCCACGTACCCCTCGGTGATCGGGCGGCGCGTCTTGACCGCCGAGTGCGCGATGGACGCCGAGCCCAGGCCCGCCTCGTTGGAGAACGCGGCCCGCTGGAAGCCGACGATCAGCGCGCCGACAGCGCCTCCCGCGACGCTGTCGGCGTTGAACGCGCCCGAGACGATCTGGCCGATCGCGTCCGGCAGCGCGGAAGCGTTGGACAGGATGACGGCGAGGCACCCGAGGACGTAGATGATCGCCATGGCGGGCACCAGCTTGGAGGTCACCCGACCGATGGACTTGATGCCGCCGATGATCACCGCGCCGACCAGCAGGGCGAGGACGATGCCGAACACCAGGGCCGCGCCGTCGCTGCCGAGCGCGCCGTCCTCGCCGCCGGTGACGTCGCGCAGCTGGGCGAAGGTCTGGTTGGCCTGGAACATGTTGCCGCCCGCGATCCCGAAGAACAGGATCATCACGGCCGCGCCGAACGCGAGCACCTTGCCCGCGCCCCGGCCGAACCCGCCGGGGAACCGCTCGGCCAAGCCCTTGCGCAGGTAGTGCATGGGGCCGCCGGACACCGACCCGTCCGGGTGCACGTCCCGGTACTTCACGCCCAGCGTGCACTCCACGAACTTGGTGCACATGCCGAGCAGGCCGGCCAGGATCATCCAGAAGGTGGCGCCCGCGCCGCCGATGGTCACCGCCACGCCGACCCCGGCGATGTTGCCGAGACCGACCGTGCCCGACACCGCGGAGCTGAGCGCCTGGAAGTGGGTGATCTCGCCCGGGTCGTCGGGGCTGCTGTGCTTGCCGCGCACGATCCGGAGCGCGGTGCCGAAGCCCCGCAGCTGGATGACCCCGAAGTAGGCGGTGAAGATCGCGGCCGCGGCGACCAGCCAGCCGACGATCCACGGGAAGGTCACGCCGAAGACGGTGACCTCGGCGAAGACGAAACCCGCCACGGCGTCGGCGACGGGCGTGAACAGGTCGTTGATCGCACCCTCCACCGAGGACAGCGTGCCGCCCTCGGCGGCGAGGGTGGTGGGTGGCGGGGGCAGTGGTGGACTCGTGGTCATGACCGCGCAGTGGACACCATGTCCCAGGTCCCGGCAAAGACCGCTTAAGGTTTTCTTGAGGATCCCAGTGGAATGGCGGGGCGGGTCAGCACCCCAGCCGCCGCCGCAGCAGGGTGGCCGTGTGCACGGGCTCCGCGTCCGTCCCGTGCCGGACCTGCGTGCGGCAGCTGAAGCCGTCCGCCACGACCGGCGTGCCCGGGTGGGCCGCGCGCACCGCCGGGAACAGGGTCAGCTCGCCCACCGCCATCGACACGTCGTGGTGGCCGCGCTCGAAGCCGAAGTTGCCGGCCAGGCCGCAGCAGCCCTCCAGCACCGACGCGCTCACCCCCGCCTTGGCCAGCAGCTCCCGGTCCGCGTCCAGGCCCACCTCGGCGTACTGGTGGCAGTGCGGCTGCACCACCGCCCCGCCCGCGTCCGGCTGCCGCTCCAGCAGCGGCGCGACGTGCTCGGCGAACGTCCGCACGGAACCCGCCAGCCGCGCCACGTCCGGGTCGTCGCCCGCCAGCTCCAGCGCGTCCGCGCGCAGGAACGCCGTGCAGCTCGGCTCCAGCCCGACCACCGGCACGCCCGCCCGCGTCCACGGCCGCAGCACCCGCGCGGTGCGCCGCAGCACCCGCCGCGCCACGCCGAGCTGACCCGTGGAGAACCAGGTCAGCCCGCAGCAGACCGCCGCGCGCGGCACCTCCACCGCCTGGCCCGCGTGCCGCAGCACCGCCGCCGCGTCGAGGCCGACGCCCGGCTCGAAGTGGTTGGTGAACGTGTCCGGGAACAGCAGCACCGGCTCGCCGTCGCCCGTCGAGGCGAACCGCGACTGGAACGACCGCACCGGCACGGGCAGCGGCCGTTCCGGCGCGACACCGGCGAACCGGGCGAACCGCGCGGAGACCCGGTTCACCAGGCCCAGCCGCAGCCACAGCGGCAGCCACCCCATCGAGTAGTGCGCCGCGGGCCGCACCCGCCGCCGGTAGTGGTGGTGCAGGAACTCCGCCTTGTACGCGGCCATGTCCACGTCCACCGGGCAGTCCCGCTTGCACCCCTTGCAGCCCAGGCACAGGTCCAGCGCGTCCCGCACCTCCGCCGACCGCCACCCGTCCCGCACCACCTGCCCGCCCAGCAGCTCGAACAGCAGCCGCGCCCGGCCGCGCGTGGAGTGCTTCTCCTCCCGCGTCACCCGGTAGCTCGGGCACATCACCCCGCCGCGCGTGTTCAGGCACTTGCCCACGCCCACGCACCGCCGCGACGCCGCCGCCAGGTCGCCGCCGTCGGCGCGCAGCGCCAGCTCCGCCCGGGTCGGGATGACCGGGGGCGCGACCACCACGCGCAGGTCGTCGTCCACCCGGGCCGGGTCGACGATCCGGCCCGGGTTCATCAGCCCGTTCGGGTCGAACGCCGCCTTGAACCGCCGGAACGCCGCGATGGCCGCCGGCGGGTACATCCGGGGCAGCAGCTCCGACCGCGCCTGCCCGTCGCCGTGCTCGCCGGACAGCGACCCGCCGTGCGCCACCACCAGGTCGGCCGCGTCCTCCAGGAACGACCGGTGCCCGCGCGCCAGGTCGAAGTCGATCCGCACGTGCAGGCAGCCCTCGCCGTAGTGGCCGTAGGTGACGCCCCGCCTGCCGTGCCTGCCCAGCAGCGCGTCGAAGTCGCGCAGGTAGGCGCCCAGCCGCTCGGGCGGCACGGCCGCGTCCTCCCACCCCGACCACGCCTCGCCGCCGTCGGCCATCCGGGTGGCGAGCCCGGCCCCGTCCTCCCGCACCCGCCACAGGGCGCGCTGCCGCGCCGGGTCGGTCACCACCGCGGAGTGCGGCGCCAGCGCGGCGGCCCGGTGCGCCACCGCCTCGTCGGCGGTCTCCACGAACAGCCAGCTCTCCCCGCGCGGCAGCAGCGGCCGCGCGTTCCCGGCCGACCGCGCCAGCGCCGCGTTCAGGCCCTCGACGGTCAGCACGTCCAACTCGCGCAGCCCGGGCGCGAGGTCGGCGGCGTCGTACGGGCCGTCGAACCCGAGCACCGCCAGCACCCGCCGCTCCGGCGCCTCGACCAGCTCGACCACCGCGCCCAGCACCGTCGCGCAGGTGCCCTCCGTGCCGACCAGCGCCCTGGTCAGGTCCGGCAGCGCGTCCAGCCGGTAGCCCGACACGCGCCGGTCCAGCGCGGGGAACCAGGCCGGGTCGACCTCCGGGAGGTCCAGCGGCGGGGGAGTGCGGGTGTCGAACCGCCGCCCGTCGGCCAGCAGCACGTCGAGCGCCCGCACGTTGTCGCTCGTCTTGCCCCAGGCCACCGAGTGCGCGCCGCACGCGTCGTTGCCGATCATGCCGCCGAGCGTGCAGCGCGAGTGGGTCGACGGGTCCGGGCCGAACACCAGGCCGTGCGGCCGGGCGGCGTCGTTGAGGCGGTCCAGCACCACCCCCGGCCGCACCTCGGCCACTCGCTCGACCGGGTCGATCGAGATCACCTGATCGAGGTAACGGGAGAAGTCGAGCACCAGGCCCTCGCCCGCGGCGTTGCCCGCCACCGAGGTGCCCGCGCCCCGGTTGGTGACCGGCACGCCGTGCTCGGCCGCCACCCCGACCGCCGCCACCACCGCCTCCACCGAGCGCGGCCGCACCACGACCAGCGGCACGTGGCGGTAGTTCGAGGCGTCGGTGGAGTACAGCGCGCGGCTCGCGGAGTCGGCGAGCACGTCGCCGTCCACCTCGGCCCGCAGGCGTTCGACGAAACCGGTCACGGTGCGAATTGTGATCCACCTCCGGCCGGTGGTGGCGTACTTGGGGGTAGCAGATAGCCTCGCGGCGCACCAACCAGCGGCGATGGGAGCAAGAGTGTCGAGGTCCGTACTGGTCACCGGCGGCAACAGGGGCATCGGCCTGGCGATCGCCAGGGCGTTCGCCGCCCAGGGCGACAAGGTCGCGGTGACCCACCGCGGGTCCGGCGCGCCCGAGGGGCTGTTCGGCGTCAAGTGCGACGTGACCGTCGCGGACGAGGTGGACGCGGCGTTCGCCGAGGTGGAGGCCGCGCACGGACCGGTCGAGGTGGTCGTGGCCAACGCCGGCATCACCGACGACACCCTGCTGCTGCGGATGAGCGACGAGCAGTTCACCCGCGTCCTCGACGCCAACCTCACCGGCGCGTTCCGGGTGGCCAAGCGCGCGTCCAGGGGGATGCTGCGCAAGCGCTACGGCCGGATCGTGTTCATCTCCTCCGTGGTCGGCCTCACGGGCGGCGCGGGCCAGGTCAACTACGCGGCCAGCAAGGCGGGCCTGGTCGGCGTGGCCCGCTCGATCGCCCGCGAGCTGGGCTCCCGCAACATCACCGCGAACGTCGTCGCGCCCGGCTTCGTCGCCACGGACATGACCGAAGCCCTGCCCGACGACCGCAAGCAGCAGATCCTCGCCCAGGTGCCCGCGGGCCGGTACGGCACGACCGAGGAGGTCGCGGCCGCCGTCACGTTCCTGGCGTCCGACGCCGCCGCCTACATCACCGGCGCGGTGGTGCCGGTCGACGGCGGCCTCGGCATGGGCCACTGACGCGCGCCGCGCGCCCACTCTCGTCCCCAGTACAACACTTTTCGGAGGAAGAACCCGTGACGGGACTGCTCGAAGGCAAGCGACTGCTGGTCACCGGGGTGATCACCGACGCGTCGATCGCCTTCCACGTGGCCAGGGTCGCCCAGGAGCAGGGCGCCCAGGTCGTGCTCACCGGCTTCGGCCGGCTGAGCCTGGTGGAGCGGATCGCCAAGCGCCTGCCCGCGGCGGCGCCGGTGATCGAGCTGGACGTGCAGGACCAGGGGCACCTGGACTCGCTCGCCGACCGCGTCCGCGAGCACGTGGACGGCCTCGACGGCGTGGTGCACGCCATCGGCTACGCCCCGCCGTCGTGCCTGGGCGCGCCGTTCATGGACGCGCCGTGGGAGGACGTGGCCAAGGCCGTGCACGTCTCGGCGTACTCCTACAAGGCGCTGGCGCAGGCCACCCTGCCGCTGCTGGGCCGCGGCTCGTCGATCGTCGGCCTCGACTTCGACGCCCGCCAGGTGTGGCCCGCCTACAACTGGATGGGCCCGGCCAAGGCGGCGTTCGAGTCGATCAACCGCTACCTGGCGCGCGACCTGGGCCCCCGGGGCATCCGGGTGAACCTCGTCTCGGCCGGCCCGGTGCGCACCATGGCCGCCAAGTCGATCCCCGGCTTCGCCGACCTGGAGTCCCTGTGGGCCGACCGGGCCCCGCTGGGCTGGGACGTCGACGACCCGACGCCGGTCGCGAAGTCGGTGTGCGGCCTGCTGTCCGACTGGCTGCCCGCCACCACCGGCTCCATGGTGTTCGTCGACGGCGGCGTGCACTTCCTCGGGCTGTAACCGGGTTCACCCGGCCGGGTCGGCGTGCGAACGGTCACGCCGACCCGGTTGTGCGCCCCCCGGGGCGCGGCGCGAGGATGTCCGGGTGAGTTACGACGCGCTGCTCTGGCTGTCCTTCGGCGGACCGGAAGGGCCCGACGACGTCCGCCCCTTCCTGGAGAACGTGACCCGCGGCCGCGGCGTCCCGCCCGAGCGGTTGGACGAGGTCGAGAAGCACTACCAGCACTTCGGCGGCGTGTCGCCGATCAACGCGCTCAACCGCTCGGCCATCGAGCGCGTGCGCGCGCTGGTGGACCTGCCGGTGTACTTCGGCAACCGCAACTGGCACCCGATGGTCGAGGACACCCTGGCCGAGATGAAGGCCGCCGGCGTCCGGCGCGCGCTGGTGTTCCCGACCAGCGCCTACGGCGGCTACTCGGCGTGCCGCCAGTACGACGAGGACGTCCTGCGCGCCCGCGCGGCCGTCGAGGGCGCGCCCGAGCTGGTCAAGATCCGCCAGTTCTTCGACCACCCGCTGTTCGTCGAGTCCTTCGCGGAGTCCGTGCGCGCCGCCGCGGCGGGGTTCGGCGACGACTACCGCCTGGTGTTCACCGCGCACTCGGTGCCGGTGTCGGCGGACAAGGCCGCCGGGCCGCCGGAGGAGGGCGGGCACCGCTACTCCCGCCAGGTCGCGGAGGCGTCCCGGCTGGTCGCCTCGGCGCTGGGCGTGGCCGACTACGACGTGGTGTGGCAGTCCCGCTC
>NZ_JBHWIE010000374.1:0-6694 GCF_042732085.1 Actinosynnema sp. NPDC059797 | reverse complement strand
CCGGCCGCAGTGGACCCGGCCGCAGTGGACCCGGCCGCAGTGGACCGGCCGTGGCGCTGCCCGGAGCCCGACCCGCAGAAGGGGGAGGTGCCGGGGGCGGTGTCACGTCGCCGGCGGGTGGTTCGGCCACCGGTCGCCCCCGTGCGGCTCCAGGACCAGGTCGAGGTGCTGGTCGAGCGCTCGGGCGGCCTGGTCGGGGGTGAGGTGGCCGAAGGGGGTGCAGGCGGACGGGCCGGTGGCCGCGCCGAGCAGCGCCACCGCGGTCAGGTGCGGGTCGGCGTGCGGGGGCAGCCCGCCGGCCCGCCGTGCAGCAGCTCCTCCTTTGCCGGGGTCAGGTGCGGCGGGCGGCCCAGACGGTGCGCTCGGTGCGCACGGCGAGGTCCTCTCGGTGCAGGAGACCGTTCGGGCTGGTGGGGTCCAGGAGTTCGTCGAGCGCGGCGAGGTCCTCGGGCACGAGGGCGGGGGCGGCGACACCGCGGATGCGCTGCAGGACGCCGTGGGCGTAGCGGCCGATCGCCGCGCTGCGCTCACCTCCGATGTCGACGGTGATGGTGCGCTCGGCCTCGACGGTGAAGCCGGCGGCGGTCAGCATCGGTCCCCAGTCGGCGCCGCGGTGCGGGACGTGTTCGGCGTGGAAGCGGTCGGCCGCGGCGTGGGCGCGTTCTTCGAGGCCGGGCCGGTCCGCCGGGGCGTGGGCGGGCAGGAAGCGGGGGAGGCCGGCCAGCTCCACGACGGCGAACAGGCCGCCGGGGGCGAGCAGGTCATGGACGTTGCGCAGGGCGCGGTCGGGGTCGGCCAGGTGGTGCATCGAGGCCGACGCCCACACCAGGTCCGGCCTGCCGAGGTCGGGCCAGTGGTCGGCGTCGAGGTCGGCCTGCACGGTCTGCACGCGCCCCTCGACCCCTCGGGCGCACGCCCTCTCGCGCAGGAGGTGGAGGTGGCCGGTCGAGCTGTCGACGGCGGTGACGTGGGCCTCGGGGAAGCGTTCGAGGAGCGCGAAGGTCCCCGCGCCGGTGCCGCAGCCCAGGTCCACGACCTGGCGCGGCTCGCTCTTCAGCGGCAGCCAGGCGGTGATGGACGCCGTGTGCTCGGCGAGCACCTCGGCGTCCAGGTCGAGGATCTCCGCCTGCCCGCCGTCGCCGTGCTCGTGGTGGGGGTGGTGACCGCGTTCGCCGTGGTGAGGGGTGTGCTGATGCGTTTGGGGCATGGCCCCACCGTAAGCACGTCATGCTCCAGTGGCACGACCACTTGCCAGATGCGCAAGAAGGTGACTCGGAGTGCTGCCCGCCGCGCAACATCGCCCACCGCACCGCGGGCCTTCGCCTCGACCGCGGCCCGCTAGTCGGAGGGGGTCCGGGTGCCCCGGGAACCGTCGGTGTCCTTCTGGTGACCGCGGCGGGCATCGCGGTCGAAGATGCCCATGATCTCGCAGGGGCCGCCCTCGGTGCCGATGGCGTGCGGCAGCATGGTGGGGAACTCGGCGGCCTGGTTGGTCTCGATGCGGAAGCGCCGGTGGCCGAGCATGAGGACGGCGGTGCCGGACAGCACGACGAGCCATTCGCGGCCGGGGTGGGCGCGCATGCGGGCCGGGTTGTCGGGCGGTGGGTCGGTCATCCGCTGGCGCACCACGCTGACGCCGGGGTCGCCCTTCATGGTCCAGCGCATCAGGCCGTGGGCGCCGTCGATCGTCGGGCTGGTGACGACGTCGTCGGCGGCGTTCTCCACGAGCTGGTCCAGCGTGGTGTCCAGGGCGCGGGCGAGGGTGACGAGCTGGTCCAGGGCGAGGCGGCGCTGACCGTTCTCGATGCGGCTCAGCGAGGACTGGCTGAGGTTGGCGCGGGTGGCCAGTTCCTCCAGGGACCAGCCCTGCGCGACGCGCAGGGCGCGGATCCGTTTGCGCACGAGGCTGTCCAATTGCTCATCTTCTTGCGTCATGGGCAACATTCTATGCCTCTTGTGCAAAGTCGGCTTGACGTCGCACGCAGCCGGCCCGGCACAGGGGGCCAGGTGTGGCGAAAGGACGCGACATGTCCGAGCGGACTCCCCACTGCGAGAGCGACGCACTGCCCACCGGGACCGTGGACGTCGTGGTGGCGGCCGGGTCGTCTTCGGTCAGGTGGCCGCGGCCGAAGCCACCGTCCCCCTCGTCGGACGGTGACCTGCGGTTCACCGCCACCCTGGCCGACGGCCGCACGCTGACGGCGCGCCGGGTGCTGGTGGCCACCGGCCTGCGCGACGTGCTGCCCGAGGTGCCCGGCCTGGCCGAGCACTGGGGTCGCGGCGTGGTGCACTGCCCCTACTGCCACGGCTGGGAGGTGCGCGACGAGCCCATCGGCATCCTCGCCACCGGCGCCGCCTCCGCCCACCACGCCTGGCTGTTCCGCCGGCTGACGGACGACCTCGTCTGCTTCACCCGTGGCACCGACCTGGACCCCGGACGCGCGCCCGCTTCGCCGCCCGCGACATCCGCGTCGTCGAGACCGACGTCGAGGAAGTCGTCAGCGACGACGGAGCCCTCGCGGGCGTCCGCCTGACCGACGGCACCTTCGTCGGGCGGCGGGTCCTGGCCGTCGCCACCCGGGTGCGGGCCCGCGCCGAGGGACTGGAGGGCCTGGAGCTGCCGATGGAGGAACTGCCCGACGACAGGGGCCGCCGCTTCGCCTCCGCCACGGCCGTCATCGCCTCGGTGCCCGGGCTGAACGTCGCCCAGACCCACCTGGCCGTCGAGTTCGGAGCCTCCCAGGACACCGTCCTGTGGATCATCAACGCCTACACCCTCGCCCTGACCGCGCTCCTGCTGCCGCTCGGCGCGATCGGTGACCGGGTGGGCCGCAAGCCCGTGCTGGTCGCCGTCGCCGACTGGCGGTGGCTGTTCGCGCTGCCCGTGGCCCTGGCCGTCGTCGCGCTGGCGATGGCGCTGAAGTCGGTGCCCGGCTCCCGCGAACGCCCCGCCCATCCCTTCGACACCACCGGCGTGCTGGTCTCCGCGATCGCCGTGACCGGGCTGATCTTCGCCCTGCAAAGGCCCCGAGCGCGGCTGGACCGCCCCCGTCACCCTGGTCGGCCTGACCGCCGGCGTCGCCGCCGCCATCACCTTCGTGGCCTGGGAGCTGCACCGCCGCGACGCCTCCCTGCTGGACGTCCGCCTCTTCCGCGAGCGCGGCCTGGCCGGCGGCTCCCTCACCCTGCTGGTCGTCTTCGGCGTCCAGGCCGGCGTCGCCGTCGTCCTCTTCCCGTTCCTCAAGGCCGTGCTCGGCTGGTCCGGGCTGCTGTCCACCGCGGCGATGATGCCGATGGCCGTCATGATGATGACGACCTCGGGCCTGGCCCCGAAGGTGGCCGCCAAGATCGGCACCCGCCCCACCACGACCGCGGGAGTCGCCCTGGCCGCGCTCGGACTGGCGCTGATGGCGCTGTTCGCGTCCGTCGACGGCGGCTGCCCGTCCGTCCTGGCGGGCCTGCTCGCCATGGGCGCCGGCATGGGCCTGTCGATGACACCCGCCACCGGGGCCATCACCGGCTCACTGCCCCGCGCGAAGCAGGGAGTCGCCTCCGCGCTCAACGACGTCACCCGCGAGCTGGGCACCGCGCTGGGAGTCGCGGTGCTCGGCGCGCTCCTGGCCAACGGCTACCGCAGCGCGATCGACGGCAAGCTCGACGGCATCCCCGCCGGGGCCGCGGACACCGCACCCCGCCGGCCCGACGCCGAGGCGGCCCCCGAGCACAGGGGCGCGCACAACGTCGCCGCTCGCTGACCTCGCAGGAGCGCCGTGCGGGCGGAGCACGACGCCGCCCGCACTTCCACCGCGGGGCGGCGCTCGACTGCGACCTTGCGATCGCCTGACGGTCCGCGCGTGATCCGCCGTCGAGTGGCCCGGCCGGGATATTCCGGATGCCGTGGCGCGCATCGGGAGCAGTGCGGTGGGCATCGGGCTGTGCCTGGTGGTCATCGCCCGGGCGCTGGGCTCGCTCGGCGAGGTCGGCGCCCGGGGGCGTGTCGGCGACGTCGCGCTGCGCGCGGCTCCGGTGGTCGCCGTGGGCGGGGCGCCGCTGCGACCGGGGGAGGACGCCGTGGTGCGGTTCCGGGTGTTCGCCGAGCACGGCGTGGACGACGAGCTGGTCGCGATCGGCAGCGACGAGGCGCGTCGCGTCGAGCTGCGCTGGGATCGCGACTGCGACGGCGCGTCCGAACCGGTGACGGCGCTGCCGCTGGAGCACGGCGTGGTGCCGAGCGCCGGCGGTGCGGGGTCGGACTACCGGCTCGTGCTGCTGGACCTGCGGGAGGAACTCGCCGTCGGGGCGAGGGTGACCGTGCGGTTCGGCTTCGCCCGGGCCGGCGAGCTGGTCCTCGACGTCCCCGTCGTCTCGGCGACCGCGGAGCCGGAGGGCTGCGCAGGCGCGGACGTCGCCTGAGCGTCCCGTCGGCTCGCGTCGGTGGGGCGACGGCGCTCGATCGGACCCGCCGCCCCGTCCACGTTGTCCGCCAGTGACGTCAAGCGTTGTTCCGCAGGCGGTCGAGGCGGTGGTGGGCGAGGCGGTGCAGCATCTCGGTGAGTGCTTCGCGGGCGACCTGGACTTCGAGGTCGCGGCGGGCGGCGAGCACGGTGCCGGTCACCACCTCCCGGGACAGGCCCCCCGGAACTCGGCCGTCAGCGTGCCGACTGCTTCCAGGCAGTACCGGTCGGGTTGCTGGTGTGTTGAGTGAGCACGGGGGCCTCCAACGTCCGTAAGGACCGCCCACCGCGCTGGAGAGGGGTGCGCCTCCGACCCGGGCGCGGCCCGCCTTGATCGCAAGGCAAGCGTCAGGTCCGCCTCGGCGAGGTGGTGCCACGATCGGGGCAGGCCGCACAACGGCGTGCGGCCGCCATCGTTGGACGGTCGTCATTCCGCTGGAGGAGGGTGCGGCCGTCCCATCAGGACGAGGTCGACCGCGCCGGGGACGGGGAGCGCAGGCGGCGAGCGCGGTGGTGGGCGCGTTCGAGCGTGACGGCCCTCACCGCGGGGTGGACGATCGCAAGGTTGTCGCAAGGTGCATCGGCGGGCTCATGCACCACAGTGGGAGGAGGGACCCGGACGAGCACGGGTGCGCCACCGGGTGTCGGCCGCACGATGGGGCCGGTGCCCGCTCCACCCCGCCACCGAGGAAGTCGACGACCGGCAACCATGACCGCGATACCCCACGGCCACGACCCCGTGGCCCTGCTGCTGATCTGTGACAGCTGCGGCCGGGCCTACGAGGGGGACACCCGCCTGCCCTGGCTCGTCCTGTGGTCGGTGGCGATCGGCACGGGCTGGCGCGGTCGTGACCGCGCGATCGGTCCTCACAGCTGCGCCCTCTGCCTGGCTTGAGCGTCCGCTGTGGTCTTCCTGTTTTCGGCTGGTCCGGGCCGTGGCGTGGTCGGTTCGGTGGCCGGGGGACAGGGGCGTCGGAAACCACCGGGTGCGGCAAGGCGACCGCGAGGTTGCCCGCGGCGGTGCGGGGTAGCCGCAGAGGTGAACCCGATCCGACGGAGGAAGGTCACCGTGACCGCGACGATGCCGATGCCGGCGACCTACCCGGCCGAGATCAACGCTGCTGGAAGCCTGTGCAACGGCGTGCAGGTCGTGTGGCGACGAGTGCGAGGGCCACGCGAACATGCACGAGCACTGCCGGATCTGCGCCGAGGCGTGCCGGGCGTGCGAGCGGGCGTGCCGGGAGCTGCTGACCGCCATGAACTGACCGGCGCCATGAACTGACCGGGTGGCGCCGTCGGACCCCCGAATCCCGACGGCGCCACCGGGTCACCCCCTCCAGGGCATCGATCGCGCTCGCGAAATCCGGGCGGGTGCGTGGACCACCGTGCTCGTCGCACCACCCGGTGCGGCCCCGTGGACGGTCATCGGCATCCTCTCGTCCGCTCCACCCATCCCTCCGCCTGGCCGCCCGGAGTTCACCTGACGAGCTGCTGACGATCCGCGGTCACCCGGACGTGGCGGCCGGGCTCGTCGTGGTGGTCGTTGGTGGGTGGGGCGGGGAGGGTGTGGGATCCGGGCGTCGGGTGACGGTCGGTGTGGGCGCGGGGGCCACCGTGGAGGTGGTCAGCGGTCGCGGCTCGCTCTGGGTGGTGACCCCGCAGGCGGTCAGCGCGGCGCAGGCGGTCAGCAGCAGTGCGGTGGTCCTCATCGTTCGGTCTCCGGTATTTCCACGACGAACCGCGCGCCGCCACCAGGGCGGTCCTCGACCCACACCTCGCCGTGGTGGCGGTGGACGTGTTGGGCGACCAGGGCCAGTCCGAGACCGCTGCCGGTGTCGGTGCCGCGGCTGCCGGCGCGGTTGCCGCGGTCGAAGCGGTGGAAGACGCGGTGGCGCAGCTCGGGTGGCACGCCGGGGCCGGTGTCGTCGACCTCCAGCCTGGCGTGGCCGTCCCGGCTGGTGACGGCGACGCGCACCGGTCCGCCGGCATGGCGTTCGGCGTTGTCGAGCAGGTTGTTGACCACGCGGTCCAGGCGGCGGCGGTCGCCCAGCACCCGGGGGCCGGGTGGGGAGGTGCGCACGGGGACCTCGGTGGCCGGGCGGGAGTCCAGGACGTTGTCGACCAGCGAGGCGAGGTCGATGACCTCCAGGTCGGTGTCGTCGGCCTGCTGGTCGGCGCGGGAGATCTCCAGCAGGTCGACGACCATGCGGGCGAACCGGTCGACCTCCGAGGTGAGCAGG
>NZ_JBHWIE010000373.1:0-6719 GCF_042732085.1 Actinosynnema sp. NPDC059797 | reverse complement strand
CACGTGACGTCGTGTTCGACGTGCGCGCGCGTGTCTGGCGCGCGCACTGATCGGTCCGGGCGGTTCGGGTGCGCGGCTGCGGAGGCGGCCCCGGGGCCTGGCAGAGCGTTGATCATCGCGGCGGTGTCGCGTGTGGCGTCGTGCACGACCTCCGCACCGCCTGTCCACACCACCCATAATCCGTCACTGTGACGTTTCTATGGTGGTGTGGCGGGCCGCGGTGCCCGCCTCGGTCGCCGGGGCACTCCCGGCTCCCGGGCCGCCCAGGGCCCGGCCGGCGAGGCGGCCGATGGCGCGTTCGACTACGGGCGTCCGGTGCGCGGCGGCGCGGACGTGGCGTGCGTGCGGTGGTGACGTGTCGGCGTGCGCGGTGCGCGTTCGGTTCGCGCCGGGCGGTCCTCGTCCTGGATGCCCTGGTCGGCGGCCTGTGCCGCAACGCCGATAATCTACATTATGTTAAGTAAGTCGTTTCGGGCCCTCCTCCTCCGTGGTCGGCGGGGTGAGGTGCTCGTGGATGCGTTCGCGGAGGGGTTTGTCGGCCAGGGCGCGCAGCGCGGCGTCGACGGCGTCGGACAGGGAGTGCGGGAGTTCGGCGTCGAGTCGGAGGGCGGCGGCGTTGGTGGCTTCCCATTCGGCGTCGAGGGTGGGTTTGAGGGCGCGGGCGTGGTCGGTGAGGTGGACGAGGCGTTGGCGGGCGTCCTCCCCCGGTACGAGGTCGACGAGGCCGTCGCGGTGCATCTGGTTGACGGTCTGGCTGACGGCGGAGTGGGTGATGCCGATGGTGTCGGCGAGCCTGCGGATGGATTGGGGTCCGTGGGTGTGGACGAGTTGGATGATCGGGGTGTAGCGGGGGCGGAAGCCCGGTAGGCCGAGGTCGGTGTAGACGCGGGCGAGGTCGGCGTCGAGTTGGTCGAGGAGGTGGCGCAGGCGGGTGCCGAGGAAAAATCGGTGGTCCACTCCCCTAATGTAACAGTGCTGTTGTTTCTGGTTGGAGGGCTGATGGCGCTGTACCCGGAGATCGAGCCGTACGAGTGCGGGATGTTGGACGTGGGCGAGGGCAACCTCGTGTACTGGGAGGAGTGCGGCAACCCGGACGGCAAGCCGGTGGTGGGGTTGCACGGTGGTCCGGGGACGGGCTGCTCCCCCGGCATGCGTCGGCAGTTCGACCCGGAGGCGTACCGGATCATCCTGTTCGACCAGCGCGGGAGCGGGCGCAGCGTGCCGCACGCGAGCGTGTACGGCACGGACCTGTCGGTGAACACGACGGCGCACCTGGTGGCGGACATCGAGCGGTTGCGGGTGCACCGGGGGGTGGAGCGGTGGGTGGTGTTCGGCGGGTCGTGGGGTTCGACGTTGGGGTTGCGGTACGCGCAGTCGTTCCCGGAGCGGGTGTCCGAGGTGGTGCTGGTGGCGGTGACGACGGGCGCGCACGCGGAGCTGGACTGGCTCTACGGGGGGTTGGGGATGTTCTTCCCGGAGGAGCACGCGCGGTTCCGGGCGGGTGCGGGCGAGGGTGTCGGCGGGGGCGCCGCGGACCTGGTGGCGGCTTATGACGGGTTGCTCGACGACCCGGATCCGGTGGTGCGGGAGCGCGCGGCGCGGGACTGGGTGGCGTGGGAGTCGTCGATCGTGTCGTTGGACCCGGGTCACGTGCCGGGGCCGCGGGTGGCGGATCCGGCGTGGCGGATGGCGTTCGCGCGGATCACGGCGCGGTTCTTCCGGCACCGGGCGTGGTTGCCGGACGGCCAGGTGATGCGGGACCTGGGCCGGTTGCGCGGGATCCCGGCGGTGCTGGTGCACGGGCGGTGGGACATGCAGGGTCCGTTGCGCACGGCGTGGGAGGTGGCGCGGGCGTGGCCGGGGTCGGAGCTGGTGGTGGTGCCGGGTGCGTCGCACTCGGTGCGGGACGCCGGGATGGCGGAGGCGGTGGTGGCGGCGACGGACCGGTTCGCGGGTCGGCGTTAGGCGGGTGGGGTCCAGACGGTGGTGGTCTTGGTGTCGACGCCTTCGAGGTCGACGGGCACGGGGACGGCGTAGGTGTGCAGGCGGGTCCAGTGGCGGGGCATGAAGGAGCGCTGGGGGTCGCCGACGAGGACGAGGGTGCCGCGGTGGTGGGCGGCGAGGAGGAAGGGTTCGAAGCGGGCGGCCATGTCGCGGTCGTAGAAGACGTCGCCGGCGAGGAGGACGTCCACGGGGGGTGCGGTGTCGAGGAGGTCGTCGGTGGTGATGTGGAGGGTGAGGTGGTTGGCGGCGGCGTTGAGGGCGATGGCGTGGGCGGCGAGGGGGTCGATGTCGTTGGCGGTGACGTGGCCGCCGGCGTGGGCCGCGGCGAGGGCGACGAGGCCGGAGCCGGAGGCGATGTCGAGGACGGTGCGGCCGGCGACGAGGTGGGGGTGGTCGAGGACGTGGCGGGCGAGGGCTTGGCCGCCGGCCCAGGGGAAGGCCCAGAACGGGGGTTCGGTGGTGCCGGTGCCCTGCCAGAGGGTGATGACGTCGTCGGCGGTGTGCAGGCGCAGTTCGGGGGTGAGGGGCGGGGTGCGCGGGGTGGTGGCGGTGCGGATGAAGTCGGCGGGGTCGTCCACCGGGCGGGTGGCGGGGGGCGCGGCCCGGTGTGGTGTCCGGCTGTCGGGTCGGTGGTCCGCGCCGGGTCGCGGGTGTTCGTCGGGGGTGTTCACAGGCCTCCGCTGACCTTCAGGACCGCGCCGGTGGTGAAGGAGGCGGCGTCGCCGAGCAGCCAGGCCACGGCCTCGGCGATCTCCTCGGGTTCGCCGGGGCGGCCCAGGGGGATGATCGGGGCGACGCGGTCGGGGCGGTCGGGTACCCCGGACAGTTCGTGGATGGTGGTGCGCACGGTGCCGGCGGCGACGGCGTTGACCCGGATGCCCCGCGGGCCGAGTTCCTTGGCCAGGCCCACGGTCATCGCCTCGACCGCGGCCTTGCTCGCGGCGTAGTGCACGTACTCCCCCGGTGCGCCCAGGGTCGCGGCCACCGAGGACAGCGACACGATCGAGCCGCCCTCGCGGAGGTCGCGGGCCGCGCGTCGGGCGCACAGCAGGGCGCCCACCACGTTGACCTCCAGGACGCGGCGCAGGTCCTCGGTGCGCAGTTGTGCCAGGGTGCCGACCGGGCTGGTGACGCCGGCGTTGATCACCACGCCGGTCACGCGGCCCAGTTCGGCGGCGGTGTCGAACAGTTCCTCCACGTCGGCTTCCTCGGAGACCTCGGCGCGCACGGCGACGCCGCCGACCTCGCGGGCCAGCGCCTCGGCCTGGTCGCGGGCGGCGCGGTAGCCGATCACCACCCGGTTGCCCTCGCGCGCGACGCGGCGCACCACGGCCGCGCCGATGCCCCGGCTGCCGCCGGTCACCACGATCAGGCCAGCCATGCCGTCACCTCCGCGTTCACCACGTCCGCGTGCGAGACCGGCATGTGCGCCAGTCCCGGTACTTCCACGAGCCGGGCGCCGGGCACGGCGTCGACCAGGGCGGTCTGCACGGGCCGGAACGCCGGGTACTCCAGTTCGCCGCGCACCACCAGCAGGGGCGCGCGCCAGTTCGGCGCGTGGGCGGTCACGTCCAGTTCCCGCGCCACCCGTCGGGACTCGGGCGACCACTCGTAGCGCAGGCCGTGGTGCTCGGTCGAGGCGGCGACCACCGACTCGGCGGTCACCGCCGGGTTCACCACCGCCACCCGGCGCACCGATGCCACGCCGCGGGCGGCGGTGAGCAGCGCGACGTGCCCGCCGGCGGAGCCGCCCACCAGGTCCACCGGTCCGGGGTCCAGGGCGAGTTCGTCGCGCAGGTGGTCGAGGAGAGCGGGCACGGCCGCCACGGAGGACTCCACCAGGGGCGCGTACCAGGAGGTCACCACGTCCGAGCGGGTCGGGTCGGGCTCGGTCACCGGCAGGGCCGGGTAGACCCGCCAGGCGTCGAGGCCGTGCAGCGGCAGCGCGGCCGCCATGTCGTGCGGGGTGCCCGGCTCGCCCAGCAGGTGCCACACCAGCACCACGCCGCTCCTCCCCCGGCGGCCGTTCCCGGTGCGGTCGTGTGCCGGTGGCAGCGCCACGTACGGCACCCCGGCCGCGGTCCCCTCGACCGGGCCGCCCGTTCCCCTGATCACCATGGGTCGAACCTACGGGCCGCGCTACCGGCCCGGCACCCCGCCCGCCGCGACGAACCCGCCGTCGTCGTCGCCGTCGTCGTCGGACCGGGTCCCGTCGGGCGCGCCGGGACCCGGCGCGGCCGCGTCCGGGACGGCGGCACCGGGGACGGCGGCCCGGAACAGCTCCGAGCCCAGGGCGTGCAGGTCGTCCATGCCCACCGCCCGCACCGCCTCCTCCGGCAGCGCCAGCAACGTCACCGCCATCCCCAGGAAGTAGGCGTCGAGGACCCCCGCGCCGCGCGGCGAGCCCGGCAGGCCGGCCGCCGCGTGCAGGCCCGCCGAGGCCCGCGCGTTGGACACCGCCATCCGCCCCAGCGCCTCCCGCACGCCGGGTCGTCGCACCGCCTCCAGGTACAGCTCCACCATCGCCAGCAGCTGCGTCGGGTCCTCCCGCACGGCGCGCCGCAGCAGCGCCGGGTACAGCCGTGCCACCTCCGCCGGGGTGATCCCCTGGGGCGTGGTCTCCCGCAGTCGGCCCACCGCCTCGGCGTGCAGCAGCGTCATCCGGCCCGCCGCCGCCTCCAGCAGCGCCTCCCGGGTGGGGAAGTAGTTCTTCGTCGTGCCCTCCGGCACGCCGGCCGCCCGGTCCACCGCCCGGTGCGTCAGGCCCCGTCCGCCCTCGGCCGCCAGCACCGAGATCGCGCAGTCGCACAGCAGCTCCCGGCGGCGGTCGGCACGACGGCGACCGCCGGACCTGCGGTCGGACTCCTGGCGGTTGGACTCCCGGCGGCCACTCACGAGGACGGGACCCTATCCGACCTCCGATCGGGCCCCGCCCGCGGCGGCCACCACCCGCCCCGCTTCCAGCACCAGCCACACCCCGCACACGCAGCGCACGTAGTCCACCACCGTCCGGGAGGACACCGGGTGGGACGAGACCGGGTAGACGCGCTCGGCACTGGGCCACCCGCACGCGGGGCACCTGGAGATCACGCCGCCCAGCGTGGTGTCATGGTTCAGTGCATTTCAACCCTTACGGCGGGTCCGCGGCCGCGCTCGCCGCCGCCCTGGTCAACGCCGACCCCCACAGCACCGCCGAGGACCTGCTGCGCCTGCTGCGCGACCACGGCTACAAACCCCTGGGCGCCCTCGACGCCGCCCAGGCCCGCCAGCTCACCGACTGGGCCGCCCGCCTGTCCCCCGTCTTCGACCACACGCCCGACCAGTTCGAGCTGGTTAACGCCCTGCTCGCCGACACCGCCAGCAAGCCCTACATCTCCACCCACGACCACCAGGCGCCCCACCTGCACTTCGCCCCCGAGGACGCCTCCACCGCGCACCGCGTGCGCGCCTTCACCGCCGCCGGGCTCGCCCACGCCGTCTGCGAGGACCCCACCCGCCTGGGCCGCTGCGCCCGGCCCGGCTGCCGCACCGCCTACGTCGACACCTCGCGCAACGGCCGCCGCCGCTACTGCACCACCCGCTGCGCCAACCGCGTCCACGTCGCCGACCACCGCCGACGACACCCCACCCCCGACCGGACCGGGGACCCGGCGGGTCAGGCCCGCTGATCGCCCCGCTCGCCCTGGTCGCCGCTGAGCACCCGGCGGCCGAACCGGGCGTGCCCGAACTCCGCCGCCTCCCCGATCAGCGCCGACCCCACGTCCGTGCGGCCCCGGAACCACACGTGCCCGAACAGCGCGTCCCGGTGCAGCACCACCCCGCCGAACAACGCCCGACCCCCGAACCGCGCGCCCCGGAAGTCGGCCGTGCCGTGCACCTCCATGCCCCGCAGGTCCGCCCGGCCCGACACCTTCGCCCCCGACACCACCAGACCTCCGGCCACCTGCGCCGACCGCCACGACGCGTTGCCCGTGAACACCGCCAGCGACCACGACGCCGACCGCGCGAACAACGCGTCGGCGAACACCGCGTGCCGCAGGAACCGCGCCCCCGAGAAGTCCGCGTCCCCCGTCACCGTCGCCGCCTCGAACCGCGCGTCGCCCACGAACACCGCGCCCACCAGGTTCACCCGACCCACCCGGCACCCCGACAGGTCCAGGTCCACCAGGATCGCCCCCGGCGCCACCAGGTCCATCCCCGGCCAGAAGTCACCGCCCGGCCGCAGGTGCGACACCAGCTCCCGCTGCACCGCCGACCGCCACGCCACGTCCAGGCCCCGGCTCACCCCGCCCCGCAACGCCGCCAGCCACGTGTCCACCACCGCCTGGCGCCGCCGCGGCACCCGCCGGCCGATCTCGGCCAGCAGCAACAGCCCCTCCCGGTCCCCGGACCGGAACAACCGGTTGGCCTCCCGCCACACCGACACCGGCGACACCGCCACCACCCCGGGCGTCAACCGCCGCCGCGCGTGCTCGTCCAGCAGCGCGTCCGCCCGCGCCGTCCGCGCGTGCCGGACCCCGACCCACACCACGACGACCACCGCCACCGCCACCGGAACCAGCCACGAGGACATACCCCGATCATGCCCCCACCCGCGACCCCGCCCCCCCCCCCCCCCCCCCAACACCCCCCCCCGAGCCGCGAAGGGCACCCGGGCCCCGCCCCCCCGGGGGCGGCCCCCGAGCCCCCGCGAAACCCGGCGCGCCCCGCCCCCC
>NZ_JBHWIE010000372.1:6461-6738 GCF_042732085.1 Actinosynnema sp. NPDC059797 | reverse complement strand
ACCTGGCCCCGCGGGGCGCGCTGATCAAGCCCGCCGCCGCGTCACCGCGCCTGCTGCGCCACCGGGGCCGCGCGGTCGTGTTCGACAGCGTCGAGGACTTCCGGGCCCGCGTCGACGACCCGGACCTGGACGTGGACGCCGACTCGGTGCTGGTGCTGCGCGGCTGCGGGCCCAAGGGGTACCCGGGGATGCCCGAGGTCGCCAACATGCCGCTGCCGCGCAAGCTCCTGGAACGGGGCGTGCGCGACGTGGTCCGGGTGTGCGACGGCCGCATGAG
>NZ_JBHWIE010000372.1:0-6451 GCF_042732085.1 Actinosynnema sp. NPDC059797 | reverse complement strand
GCCTACGGCACGGTCGTCCTGCACGTCACCCCCGAGGCGGCCGCCGGCGGCCCGCTGGCGCTGGTGCGCACCGGCGACGTCGTCGCCCTCGACGTCGAGGCGCGCCGCATCGACGTCGAGGTGCCCGACGCGGAGCTGGCCCGGCGCACGCCCGACGCGGCCACCGCCGCCGGGTTCGCGGCGCCCGCGCGCGGCTGGGAGCGCCTCTACGTTGACCACGTGCTCCAGGCCGACACGGGGGCCGACCTGGACTTCCTGCTCGGCTCCAGCGGTTCGGGGGTCGGGCGCGAGTCGCACTGACCGCGCGGCCGGTCAGGGTGCGGGCACCGAGACGAAGCCCTCCTCGACCAGCCAGTCGCGGGCGACCGCGGCCGGGTCGCGGCCGTCCACGTCCACCTCGGCGTTCAGCTCGCGGATCGTGTCGTTGTCGAGCTTGTCGACGATCGGGGCCAGCACCTCCCGGACCTGCGGGTGGGCCCGGTCGAACTCGTCGCGCAGCACGACCGCGGCGTTGTACTGCGGGAAGAACCGCTTGTCGTCCTCCAGCACCACGAGGTCCAGCGCCAGGATGCGCCCGTCGGTGGTGAACACCTCGCCGAAGTTGCACAGCCCGTCGGCGGTCGCGGTGTAGATGGTGCCGGTGCCGAACGTCTTGACCTGCGCGGCGCCGGCGTCGAACCCGTAGGCGCGGGCCACGCCGGGGAACCCATCGTTGCGGCTGACGAACTCGGTCTCCAGGCAGAACACGCCCTTGGCCGGGTCGCGGCGGATCAGCTCCGCCATGTCCGAGGTGGTGCGCAGGCCGTTGGCCTCGGCGAACGACCGGGTGACGGCGAAGGCGTAGGTGTTGTTGACCGCCGAGTGGTCGAGCCAGACCAGGCCGTTGCGGGCCAGGTCGGCGTCGCGGACGGCCTCGTACTGCGCCTGCTCGCCCGGGACCGGTTCGGTGTTGCCCAGGTAGCTGATCCACCCGGTGCCGGTGTAGTCCCACGACAGGTCGATGTCGCCGGTGATCAGCGCCTGGCGGGCGCTGTTGGAGCCCTGGATGTTCGTCATGTCCCGCACCTCCGCGCCGGCCGCCACCAGCGCGACCTCGGCGAGGTAGCCCAGGACCTGGTTCTCGGTGAAGTCCTTGGAGCCCACCGCGACCTCCACCCCGGCCAGCTCCGGCACCGGCCGGATCGAGCCGGGGCCGACCTCGAACGGCAGCGCGAACGACGACTCCAGGCCGCAGCCCGACGCGAGCAGGCCCGTGGCGAGCGCCAGCGCCGCCAGCCGCGCCGTCGGTCCCCTCCTCATCGCAGCCCCTTCGGTCCGAGGTAGGTCTCGGCGACCGCGCCGAGCCAGTCCACCAGCAGCGCCAGGCCCACGGCGAGCACCGCGCCGGTGATCAGCACGGTGACGCGGGCGAGCTTGTAGCCGGTGTCGATCAGCAGCCCCAGCCCGCCGCCGTTGACGAACACCGCGAGGGTCGCCACGCCGACCGCGTGCACCAGGGCGGTGCGCAGCCCGGCCAGGATCAGCGGCACCGCCAGGGGCAGCTCGATGCGGCGCAGCACGGTCGCGGCGGACATGCCGATGCCGCGACCGGCGTCGACCAGCGCCGGGTCCACGCCCTGCAGCCCCACCACGGTGTTCCGCAGCACCGGCAGCAACGTGTAGAAGGCGATCGGCAGCACCGCCGCCCACAGCCCGTCCAGGCCGGACACCAGGAAGAACAGCACGAGGATGCCGACCGCCGGCGAGGCCTGGCCGATGGTGGCGATGCCGAGGAACACGGGTGCGGCGCGGCGGGCCCACCGGCGGGTCAGCAGCACCCCCAGGGGCACGGCCACCACCAGCACCAGCGCGGTCACCGCGAAGCTGATCACCAGGTGGTCCCGGGTGGCCGACGCCAGGGCGGGCAGGTTGATGCTCTGCCGCTCGATGGAGTCGAGGTCCTGGCCGAACGCCCAGGCCAGCACCCCGCCGACCAGCACCACCACGGCGATCGGCTGGATCAGCAGCCGCAGCCGCTCGGCGCGGCGGGCCTGCGCGACCGCGGCCGTCACGTGCCCACCTCCGCCGCGTGCTCGTCGCGCAGCTTGCGCACCGTGCCGATGACCGCGTCCATCTCGACCACGCCCACGTACTCGCCGCGCGCGCCGGTCACGACCGCCGCGCCGCCCTCGGTGAGGATCGCCTCCAGGGCGTCCTGGAGCGTCGACTGGAGCGACACCGGGTCGCCGACCGGTCGCGGCTGCCCCGGGTTGCGGGCGTGCACCCAGCTCACCGGCCGGTTGCGGGCGTCCAGCAGCAGCGCGTACCCCTGGCCCGAGCCGGCCAGCCTGCGGCCGACCTCGGCGGGCTCGTCACCCACCGACGCGGTCACCACCTGGCTCAGCTCGACCTCGCGCACCCGCCGCAGCGTCAGCTGCTTGAGCGACGCGCCCGCGCCGACGAAGCCGGCCACCGTGTCGTCGGCGGGGTTGGCCAGGATCGCCTCGGGCGTGTCGTACTGGAGGACCCGCGAACGCGGGCCGAGCACGGCGATCCGGTCGCCGAGCTTGACCGCCTCGTCGAAGTCGTGCGTGACGAACACGATGGTCTTGCGCAGCTCGGCCTGCAGCCGCATCAGCTCGTCCTGGAGGTTGCCGCGCGTGATCGGGTCGACCGCGCCGAACGGCTCGTCCATCAGCAGCACGGGCGGGTCGGCGGCGAGCGCGCGGGCGACGCCGACGCGCTGCTGCTGGCCGCCGGAGAGCTGCCGGGGGTAGCGGTCGCGGAAGTCGGCCGGGTCCAGCCCGACCAGGTCCAGCATCTCGTCCACCCGGTCGGTCACCCGGGCCTTGCCCCAGCCCAGCAGGTGGGGCACCGTGCCGACGTTCTGCGCGACCGTGAGGTGCGGGAACAGCCCGGCCTGCTGGATCGCGTACCCGATGCCGCGGCGCAGCTCGTCGGGGTCCAGCGACAGGGTGTCCCGGCCGTCGAGGGTGATCCGGCCCGAGGTGGGCTCGATCAACCGGTTGATCATGCGCATGGTGGTGGTCTTGCCGCAGCCGGACGGGCCGACGAACACCACGATCTCCCCCGCCGGGACGGTCAGGCTGACCGATTCCACCGCGGGCTCGCGCGTGCCCGGGTAGCGCTTGGTCACGTCGATGAGCTCGATCTCGCTAGCCACGGATCCCCCTGGAGACGGTGTACCGGCCGATGAGCGCGAAGATCCCGTCCAGGACCAGCGCGAGGACCACGATGCCGAGGGTGCCTGCGATGGCCTGGTTCGTCGCGTTCGCGCTGCCGGCCCTGGTCAGCCCGGCGAAGATCTCCACGCCCAGGCCGGGGCCGCGCACGTAGGCGGCGATCGCCGCGATGCCCATGAGCATCTGGGCGGAGATGCGGGTGCCCGCCAGGATCGCGGGCCAGGCCAGCCGCAGCTCGACCCTGGTCAGGGTGCCGAACCTGGTCATGCCGAGGCCGCGGGCCGCGTCCCGCACGGCTCCGTCGACACCGGACAGTCCCACGATCGTGTTGCGCACGATCGGCAGCAGCCCGTACAGCACCAGGGCGACCACGGTGGGCTCCACGCCCAGGCCCAGCACCGGGATGAGCAGGCCCAGCAGGGCGAACGAGGGGATGGTGAGGATCGCGCTGGTCAGCGCGGTCGCGATGGTGGAGCCGAGGGGGCTGCGGTACACGGCGACGCCGAGGCCGACCCCGATGACGGCGGCCAGCACCGTGCACTGGACCACGGCGCTGACGTGCAGCAGGGCTTCGACCAGCAGGCGGTTCCACCGGTCGGCCACGAATTCCCAGAAGTTCACGGCCACCCCTCGCCGGGCTCGGGCGGGCGCGGTGGCTGTGGTGATCTCGAAGCGGACATCCCGACCATCATCCGGGACTTCCCCCGGGGCGAACCTTTCAATCGCCTGACGATCGGGGGTCCGCCCCGGGGCGCCCGCCGGTGCCGCGGCCCGCCCGATCCTCTGTGGACCGCGGCACCGGTCGAGTTCGGTCGGTCAGCAGACCTTCACCTCCGTCAGCGCGGTCCGGAACCCCGGCGCGCGGGTGAGCACGACGCGCAGCCGCTGGGTCGTGACCGGGGTGGAGGTGACCCGGTTGTAGTTGCCGCGCGCCGCGGGCGAGGTTGGGCGCGGAGGAGGCCAGGTTCACGCCAGCCTTGGCGAACACGTCCACCAGGCGCGCACCGGTGTGCGCCAAGTCCTGCGGCGCGCGCAGCACCGGGAACGGCGCGCTGAAGCGGACCGAGCCGCTGCCCGACGGGAACGTGACCGCGCCGGTGGCCGGGTCGTAGGGCCCGCGGGTCAGCCGGTCGACGGTGAACGCGCGGGTCCCGCCGAGGTAGGCCGAGTAGCCCTCCGGCACGCCCTGGTAGCGGGCCACCCCGTCGGCCGGGTCGTCCCAGACGACGCTGAGGTCCACGCCGCGGTAGCGCAGGTCGTTCACCGCGAAGTGGGACCAGCCGATGTCGATCGGCCACAGCCCGACCGCCGCGTCGGTGCGCGGGCGCAGCCCGGCCACGTCCTCGACCACGGTCCGGTTGGAGCTGCCGAGGGTGTTGTGGTGGATCCAGGACCGGTAGTCGACGGTGCGGGTGGAGGCGTTCCAGTTCGCCCAGAACTCGTTGGCGTCGGGCCACCTGCCGGGGTGCCCGGCCGCCGCGCCGCTCCACACGTACGCGGCCCCGGCGCGGTCGAGGCGGCCGGGCCGCCAGTCGAACGAGACCGCGGCGTCGTTGCCGGTCAGCGCGCCCCAGTCGTACTCGATCACGCCGTTGCCGTTGGTGTCGTAATGGGACAGTTGGCCCCTGGCGTCGCCCTCGGCGTAGCGGGCGAGGTTGCCGGCGATCGCGGGCCGGCCGCCCTTGGACGTCTGCCCGACCGACAGCCACGGACCGCACGAGTACACCGGGTCGCGCAGGTGCTTCAGGTCGTCGATGTGCATCGGCCGGGTGAGCGCGATGGCGTTGTCGTAGCCCGTCACGCCCTCGATGGACACCGGGAACTGGAAGTCCCGCCCGGGGATGTCCACGTCGAGGTGGTTGAACCGCATCGGCCACCAGCGGTAGTAGGCGTCGTACTCGGTCCGCGACGCGGGGATCTCGTCGGTGGCGAACCCCATGACGACCTTGGCGGTCACCGACTGCCCGGCGGCGAGGGTGACGCCGCGGGCGGATCGTGGTCAGGTCGTTCTTCACCAGCCGCGAGCCGGCCGGTGGGGCGGGGATCGCGGGGCCGGGGAACGTCGGGTAGCCGATGGTCTGCGCGGCCGCCACCCGGTCGGCGGGGACGAGCAGCGCGCCGAGCAGGGTGACGACCGCCGGCCGCCGGGTCACGCCGCGAACGCTTGCCATTCCAGCACCCCCGTGGAGGAGTCGGGTTTCGAGGTGATCGACAGCCGCAGCCGCGTGGTCGTCACCGCGGTGAAGGTGGTGGTGTTGGAGGTGTCGCCCGCGACGCCGCACGCGGACTGGCCGGGCACGGGCGCGTAGGCGCTGCCGGTCCGGTACTGCACCTGGCGGGAGGCCGGCAGGTCGATGCCCTGCCCGTCGTCGAACCAGTAGACCGACGAGCGGTTGACCGCGCGGGCGGTGGGCCAGGTGTACTCGACCCACCGGGTGCCCCGCTGGGGCCAGTTGCCGTAGGCGAGGTTCGAGCGGTCCGCGGAGTTGGCGGGCGTGCCGCCGTTGTTGAGCGCCGCCAGGGACTCCCACGCCGAGACGTGCGAGGTGGACGCGGTCGAGGCCGGCGCGATGTTGCCGCCGCCGCCCGGGTTGGGCGGTGGCCCGGTGGTGGTCTGCACGACCTCGCGGATCGTGCCGTCGGCGTTGAAGTGCAGCAGGTCGACGGCCACCGAGCGGCGGAAGTTGCCGCCCCGGTACAGGTAGGTCTGGCCGTCGTCGTCGGTGAACACGGTCGGGTCGATGTCGAGGCCCGACGAGTTGGGCGTGCCGTCGCTGACCAGCGGGCCGCCCTTGGCGTCGCGGAACGGCCCGAGCGGGCCGTCGCCGACCGCGACGCCGATGTCCATCCAGCCCGCGCCCCTTGCCGTTGACCGAGGTGTACCAGTAGTACTTGCCGTCGCGGGGCTCGACCTCGCTCGCCCAGGCGTCCGCGCCGGCCCAGGGGAACGTGGCGACGCTCGCCCGCGCGCCGTGGTCGGTCCAGGTGGCGGCGTCGGTCGAGGACAGCACGCGCCACTCGCGCATGAGGAAGTTGTCGTGCCCGGCGGGCGCCTCGTCCCGGCCGGCGTGGACGTACAGGGTGTCGCCGACGACCAGCGGCGCCGGGTCGGCGGTGCAGTAGCCGGTGACGACGGGGTTGGCGGCGGAGGCGGGTGAGGACGTGCGCCGCCCCTCGTGACGGGTGCGGGGGGGGGTGCCGGGGCCCCCCCGGCGCAGGGCCGGGCGGGGCGCCGGGCGGGATCAGCGGCCCTACCGGCACGTGAGGTG
>NZ_JBHWIE010000371.1:0-6776 GCF_042732085.1 Actinosynnema sp. NPDC059797 | reverse complement strand
TTCCGGTATTGGTCCCTATTCCCCCGTCACTTGATGAAGAGATCTTGAACGCGCGGTGTGCGCACCCCCCGGCAGAAGCGCGCGTCGGCGCAGCCGACGATCACCAAGCCCGCCAGCATCGGCAGAACCGTGGCCCCCTCGACCGCCAACGCGCTGGTCAGCGCGATCCAGAGCAGCAGTCTCATGAGGGAAGAATAGAGAGATCCGGGTCACATCCACAGTCAATTTGGGGAAGGCTTGAGGTAAAGGGATCCGGTCCGCAATTCGGCGGTCCGCGTTCCGTGACCCTCGGTGTGCACCCGATCACACTGTGATCATGAGCCGGTGCCCTGATCCTTTTGTCGGACCTCGCCGCTAGCCTCCCCGCCATCACACCGAGGACGACTGGCAGGAGGACACCGTGGGCTGGCTCGACGCCGCGTCCGGGTACCAGGTGCGGCTGGGGGAGAACGGGCGCGTCCAGTGCCGCAACGGCAAGGGCAAGCTGCTCTCCTCGGTACCCGCTTCGCTGAAGGAGGACCCGCAGGTGGTCCAGCTCCGGCAGCTCGCCGAGTGGCTGGCCCGCCACGAGGCCGAGTGCCTCGCCGCGGTGGACGGGTGGATGGTCCGGTCGCTGCCGGTGCCCACCGCGCTCGTCGCGGAGGTCTGGGCGGACACGGCGTGGGCGGGCGCGCTACGTGACCTCGTGGTCACCGCGGACGACGAGGTCGGCTTCCTGCGCGACGCCGACCCGGACCGGGGCCTGGGCCTGGTCACCCTCGACGGCGACACCGTCCGCGCCCGGCCCGAGGTGGTGCGCATCCCGCACCCGGTGCTGCTGGACGACCTGGAGGAGCTGCGCGAGTTCGGCGCCGAGCTGGGCGTGGAGCAGAAGGCGCAGCAGCTGTTCCGGCAGACCTTCGCCCGCCCGGCGGACCTGGCCGGCAAGACGTCCGTGGACGACTACTCGGGCGGCAGGTTCGAGCAGCTCAACCACGCCCTCGGCCGGTGCCGCACGCTCGGCTACCCGGTGCGCGGCGGTGACGCGGTCTACGCCGCGTTCGAGGGCGGCCGCGTCGTGGAGGCCCGCTACTGGCTCGGCTCGGACTACCCCGAGGGCGAGACGTGGACCGGCGACCTGCGCTGGACCCTGGAGGACGGAACCGCGCTGGCCCTGACCGACGTCGGACCGGTCGCCTGGTCGGAAGGCATGCGCATGGCGTCGGCGATCCACGCCGGTCGCGTGGTCGAGGAAGCGGCGGTGGCCTGATGGACGACAAAGCGCTGATCAACGCCGGAGCCGTGCTGCCGGGCGCCGACGCCGCGGGCGACGACCGCGACACCGTCACCGCGCGCCACTACACCCACCCGGCCCTGGACGACCGCGTGGTGGTCCGGCTGACCCCCTCCGTCCTCGGCCGCGCCGAGGACCTCACCTGCGAGTACCTCGGCTTCGGCGAACCGGCGCGCGTCACCGGCGTCGGCACCGGGCGGCGCAGCGCGCTCGGCTTCCCCGCCTGGGCCCTGGTGCACGACCCGGCCAACGCCCACCACGCGCTCAACCTCGTCAAGGACGTGGAGCGCCTGGCCCGCACCGCCAAGTCCCGCGCGGGCGCGGCCAAGGACGGCTTCACCGCGCTCGGCGCCATGCTCGGCCGCTCCGCGCCGCACTTCCTGCCCACCTTCTACGAGCAGGCGGGCCGGATCTTCCTCCAGCACGGCAACGCCTCCTACGCGGCGAGCATGTTCGGCAAGGCCCGGGAAGCCGAGGAGGTGCACGACCTCGCCGTGGACCCCGAGCGGATCCGCGAGGTGTTCCTGGAGTTCGCCTTCGCCGGCGCGCTGACCGCCAAGGCGCTGTCCGCGCACGCCAAGGGCCTGGCCCGCAAGCACGACCCCGACGAGGCCCACGAGCTGTTCCTCACCCTGTGCGTGGAGCGCACGCGCGGCGGCCTGCCGCCCTACACCGGGATGCCGGAGGACCTGCGGCGGCTGGCCAAGGCCGCCAAGCGCACCCAGCGCGTCGAGGACGAGCGGCTCCTGCGCGCAGTCCTGGACAGCTCCGCGATCAACCGCGCGGGCGCCGGGTTCTGGAAGTCCTACCGGGACTCCCTGATCGCCATCGCCGAGGACGACGCCGAGGTGCGCGCCCGGCTGCTGGCGTTCGTGCCCGACTCGACCGCGACGCTGGACACCTGGTTCGACATCCTCGACGCCTGCGGCGCGACCGACGCGCTCACCGGGACCGCGGGCGACGTGCCCGCCGACCCCGCCCGGTGGCTGTCGTCGGTGCTCGGGGTCCGGGCGAGCGGCTGGCGCGAGGTGGGCCGGTCGCGGAAGCTGCTGGACCTGGTCGAGCGCATGGCCGACCGGCTCGTGGCCGACGCCGTGCCGGTGAAGGTGCTGCGCTACTGGCGGCAGGGCGAGCTGGACGTGCTGGACCTGCTGGTGTCCCGGGGCGTGCCGATCGAGCAGTCCGACCGCGGCGAGGTGCGGCTCGACGTGGGCGGGTGGCTGGCCGACCAGAAGCCCGGCCGCCGCGACCTGACCGCGCTGGCCGCGTCCGACCGGTTCGGCGACGCCCTCGGCGAGGGCTTGGCCGAGCACGCCCGCCAGCACGCCCGGCCCACCGCGGTCGGGGCGGAGGTGCTGCTGGCGGCCACCGCCGTGCCGGGCCTGCGCACCGCGTTGAGCCGCCTGCTCACCGCGCGCGCCGCGGCGGTCGCCGCCACCGGCCTGCCCGACCTCGAACGGCACCTGGAGCGGTTGGCGGCGCTGCGCCTGCCCGAGGCGTTCGCGGACGTGCCGGAGGCGGCCGAGGCGATCGCCGCCACCGACGTCGCCGCCGCCCTGCACCGGACCCTGCGCTCCGGCGTGTTCGACGAGCTGGGCTGGCCCGCGCTGGAGGAGGCCGTCGCCCGGCTGGAGGGCGCCGTGCCCAAGGACCAGTCGCCCACCCCGTGCGGCGAGGGGTGGCCCGCACTCGTGCTGCGCGGTGGCGAGACGTTCGTGGTGGCGGGCCCGGACGGCATCCTCGCCGAGCACGTCTCCCGCATCCCCGCCGACGCCCGCCACCGGTGGTCGTTCGAGCCGACCGGCGCCTGGTTCGACGGCGCCCTGCTGGTGGGCTGGCGGGGTCCCGAGGGGGCCCTGGCCTACTGGAGCGACGCGCCGGACCGCGTGTTCGAACCCGGCGACGGCTACTACTTCCACCGCCGCGACCTGCCGATGCCGTCGATCGCGCTGCCCGGCGGCGCGCGCTTCACCGGTCGCCGGGCCGTGCGCCCCGGCGACACGCGGGTGCCCGCGCCGCAGCAGGCCCACGGGGACGGCGTCGGCGTGTGGACCGAGCACTACGACCGGGCCTGGCGCTGGCGCGAGGTCGACCCGGCGACCGGCGAACTGGGCCGGGTCAGCCTGCCCCGGTTCCTGGAGGACTTCGCCGCCGACGGCGCCGAGCTGCAGCTGACCGACTGCGACCTGCGCCCGGCCACGCCCGCCACCGCCGGCAGCCCGCTCGGCGCGGCCGACGGCCTGCACGGCTGGCGCGGGCGCCCGGAGGCCGACGGGTCGTGGACCGGCGAGTCCGTGGACGGCCGCCGCGTGCGGCTGCCCGCCGGCGCGCCGCGCCCGACCGGCGCGCTCCGGCTGCCCGGCGTGGACGTGGTGCTGAGCGACGGCCACAACTCGGTCTCGCTGCTGGCCGGCGACGGCACCGTGCTCGGCTCGGTGTCGGAGGGCGGCCACCACCCCCGCTACGCCGCGGGCACGCCGCTCGTGCCGCCGGCGGCCTGGTGGCACCTGCTGAGGCCGCGTGACGAGGCCGGTTCCGCCGCGCTGCGCGCGGTGACCAGGCAGGCCGTGGACGACATGCTCGCCGCGGCGACGGGCGAGGCGGCCAAGCGCACCGGCCGCCGGCGGCTGGCGGACCTGGCGCGGGGCGAGCGCGACGAGCTGTCCACCGCCGTCGTCGAGGCGCTGCCCGGCCTCACCCACCCCGGCCTGATCGCGGGCGTGGCGGACCTGGTGCGCCGGGCCGCGGACCTCCTCCGCTCCTACCGCGGCTACGGCGAGATCGCCGAGGCCGCCCGCTCGGTGAGCCCGCAGCCGGTGCGGACCGGACCGGAGGTCACCGAGCAGGAGGTGCACGCCGCGCTCAACTGGTTCGGCGGCTACCGCTCCTCCCACTCGGGCGGCGCCGTGCCGACCACCCTGCCCGCCCTGATCACCGCCCTCGGCGAGGCCGCCGCCCGGCCCGAGCCGCGCGAGCTGTCCGAGGCGCACGGACCCGACTGGTTCCACGTGCTGCCGAGCATCGGCGCGCTGGTGCACCGCGCCGCGTCGCCGCTCACGCCCGACGCGCACCGCGACGCCCTGGTGCTGGTGCTGCGGCACCTGGCCGAAAGCGGCCTCGCCGACGGCCACTGGCGCGTGGTCGACGTGGTGGTGCCACCCGGCGACGCGGTCGTCATCCACCGGGTGATCCCCGTCGGCGACGGGTTCGTCGCCCTGCTGACGCGGCACTGGCGGTCCGGTCCGGACAGCACCCTCACCGGCCTCCAGTTCACCCGCACCCCCGACCGGCACGAGCTGCCGAAGGGCTGGCGGCTGGCGCGTTCCGAGGAGCCGGGCGCGCCGTTCGGCGGCGAGCGGGTCCTCCGGTTCCTCGACGCGCTGGCCGAGCACGGCCCCGCGCCCTGGTTCCCGGAGGCCGTGCCCGCCCTGGCCGAGCGCACCGGCCTGGCCACCGCCGAGGCGACCGTGCTGCTGGCCGGGATGCCCGGCGTGGCCGGCTGGGGCGCCAACTACCTCGACACCGACCACCGGCGGCTGCTCGGCCTGTCCGCGGCCGGCGCGAAGGCGGCCAAGGACCGGCTCCGCGGCCTCGACAACCCCTACCGCCGCCGCGGACGTGCGCGCGCTGCTGGGCATCGACGCGCCCGGGGATGGAGAGGTCCAGCGGTACCGCGGCTGGCTGGACGTGGTCGGCGTGCGCAACGACCACTGCCGGTTCGTGATCCGCCCCGGCGGCCTGGGCGCGCAGGACGTCGACGTGCTCGCCGCGGTCCTGGAGACCTCGTACGGCCACGACGTGCTGCACGGGCTCGACCAGCTCACCGGCGACGACCTCGCGGCGGTGTGCGACGCGACCGCGCCCGAGGGCGTGGACCCGGCCGCGTACTTCCAGGACCCGACCGTGTCCGCGCCCCACCTGGTGGGGGAGGTCGCGGCGAAGCTCGGCCTGTCGGAGGACGCCGCCGTGCTCTACCTCCAGCTGCTGGCCCTGCCCGACCCGACCGACGCGAACGCGGCCCGCTGGACCGGGTGGAAGCCCGCCCGGTTGAAGCAGGCCCGCGCCGAGCTGGCGGCGACCGACCTGGTGCTGACCGCGAAGCGCGCCCGCGCCGGGCGCTCGCTGTTCCTGCCCGGCGGGTGGCTCGCGCTCGGCGCGCCACACCTGCCGCTGGAGTCGTGGAAGGCGCCGATGTTCGGCTTCACCACCACCCCGCGGGACGTCGTCGTGCCCCGCGAACCGATCGCCGACCTGTTCGCCCGCGCGTGGCAGCGGGTGCTCGACGGCGACGCGCCCGCCTACGAAGAGCTGAAGACCGGAGGACGCAGGTGACCGCCGCGCAGAAGAGCGGACCCAGGCAGGTCGAACCCGCCGAGGACGCGCACCGCGAGGAGCTGGCGTTCCTGGCCGCGTACGACGACGGGCCCCGGCCGCCGGGCTGGCGGCTCACCCCGCGCGCCGCGGTCACCTTCGTGATGGGCAGCGGCGACCCGCTCGCGCTGCCCCGGCCGGTGGCGGGTCTGCCGTCCCGCCTGGTGATCAGCCCCAAGTTCGTGGGCGAGCGCGCCCTGGTGGAACGGGCGGTGGTCACCCTCGCCGGCGAACGCGGCCTGCTGCTGGTCGGCGAACCGGGCACGGCCAAGTCGATGCTGTCGGAACTGCTGGCCGCCGCCGTGTCCGGTGACAGCAGGCTCGTCGTCCAGGGCACCGCGGGCACCACCGAGGACCAGCTCCGCTACGGCTGGAACTACGCGCTGCTGCTGGCCGAGGGACCCAGCCCGCGGGCGATGGTGCCCTCGCCGGTGCTCACCGCGATGCGCACCGGCGCCGTCGTGCGGGTCGAGGAGATCACCCGCTGCCTGCCCGAGGTGCAGGACGCGCTGGTGTCGATCCTGTCCGACCGGCGGATCGCGGTGCCCGAGCTGTCCGGCACCGACGCCTCGACCGTGGACGCCGCGCCCGGCTTCACCGTGATCGCCACCGCGAACCTGCGGGACCGGGGCGTGTCGGAGATGTCGGCCGCGCTCAAGCGGCGGTTCAACTTCGAGGCGGTCGGGCCCATCGGCGACCTGGCGGCGGAGACCGCGCTGGTGCGCAGGCAGGCCGGCGCCGCGCTGGAACGGGTCGGCGCGCCGTTCGCGGTGGACGACGTGGTGCTGGAGGCGCTGGTCACGGCCTTCCGGGACCTGCGCAACGGCGTGTCGGAGGAGGGGTGGGCGGTCGAGCGGCCGTCCACCGTGATGAGCACGGCCGAGGCGGTGTCGGTGGCCACCTCGCTCGGGCTGGCCGACGCGTACTTCCCCGGCGACCGCGACCCGCTGTCGCTGCTGCCCGGCCACCTGCTGGGCGTGGTGCGCAAGGACGACCCCGGTGACGCGGCCCGCCTGCTCGGCTACTGGGACGGCGCGGTGCGGCGGCGGGCCGAGTCCGGCGCCCGCACCTGGCGGCGGCTGTGGGAACTGCGCGATGTCCTCGACGCCAGAGGTGGCGGGCGGGGCGCCGA
>NZ_JBHWIE010000370.1:0-6787 GCF_042732085.1 Actinosynnema sp. NPDC059797 | reverse complement strand
CCCGGCGACTGGATCGGCACGTCCCGGTACCCCGACCCGAACGACAACGACGCGGCGGAGGCGGGCTGCTCCGCGCCGTTCACCACCGCCCGCACCGTGTACGACGCATCGGCCGCCGCACCGTTGTCCAGGTAGTTGGTCGAGGCGGTGACCGGGGAGGAGTTGACCTTCGTGCCGCCCCGGTAGACGTTGAAGCCGACGTTCTGCGGGTCACCCGCCAGCAGCCGCCAGCTCACCAGGTTCCCGCTGCCCGACCGGACGCTGGTCAGGCCGCGATCGAGGTTCTCGACCTGGCGCCCGTTCGGGCCGGGGCCCGGGTTGTCGCCGACGCGCACCAGCTGCCACCTCTGGTTGGCGCCGTCCAGGTCGGTGTACTGGGAGATCCGGGCGCCGTCGGCGGTGGACCACTCCCACACCTCCAGCGCCTTGCCGCTGTTGCGGTTGATCAGCCGCACGTCGCCGTCGGCCGAGTCCTGGAGCCGGAACTGCTGGTTGGTCCCGTTGGTGTCGCTCCACTGGACGACGTTGGCCCCGTCCGCGGTGGATCGACCCTCGACGTCGAGAACCTTGCCGCTGTGCCGGGACTTCAACCGGTAGTAGCCGCCACCGGAGTCCACGAACTGCCACTGCTGCCACGCGCCGTCGTTGCGCGGCCACTGCACGATCGGCGCGCCGTCGCCCGTGGCCAGCTCGTAGACGTCCAACGCCTTGCCGCTGTGCCGGTTCACCAGGACGTACGAAGCGTTGGTGTCGACCACCGCCGCGGACGCGGGCTGCGTCACGGCGGTCGTGGCACCCAACACCACGGCGATGGCCGCGACGGCCACCCCGATCCTTCTCATGTGATCCTCCACGTTGAGGAAATGGGCAGGAGCCCAGGTGCCCGGCACCGGCACGCCCATGGCCGGGACAATGAGCGCTGTTAACGCTAACAGGGTGACCTGCCGGAACCCAATACCCAGTTCCGAGACAAGCGCGATTCACCTGTCGAATGCATTCGACAATGGACTGCCGATCGGTGTTAGCGGTAACACTGCCAATCTCGGAAAGCGCGGAAGCGCGCTCAGCGCGCCACTCCCCCCGCCAACGCGGCCCGGGTCTCCCCGGCGATCTCGACGTCTTCGCGCGCGGTGACCACCCAGACCCCGCTGCCGATCCAGGCGTCACCCGAGGCGGCGGTGTTGGCGTGCGGGTCCAGGTCGAGGCCGAGGAATGCGAGGCCGTTGATCACGCGGGCGCGGAGTTCGGGGTCGTGTTCGCCGATGCCGCCGGTGAAGACGAGCAGGTCGAGGCCGCCCATGGAGGCGGTCATGGTGGCGATGCCCTGGCGTAGGCGGTGGGTGAAGACGTCGAGGGCGAGGGCGGCGTCGGTGGAGCCGGCGGCGATGGCGGTGTGGAGGTCGCGGAGGTCGGCGTGCCCTGACAGGCCGAGGAGTCCGGAGTGGTGGTTGAGGCCGTCGGTGAGTTGGTCGGGGGTGAGGTGGTGGAGCAGGTGCAGCAGGAGGCCGGGGTCGAGGTCGCCGGGGCGGGTGGCCATGGGTATGCCGCCCAGTGGGGTGAAGCCCATGGTGGTGTCGACGGAGCAGCCGTGGTGGACGGCGGTGAGGGAGCAGCCGGCGCCGAGGTGGCAGGTGACCACGCGGGTGCCGCCGCCGGCCAGTTGGACCGCGTGGCGGGAGGCGTAGGCGTGGGAGAGGCCGTGGAAGCCGTGGCGTTGCAGGCCCCAGCGCTCGCGCCATTCCGCCGGCAGGGGGTGGGTGGCGGCGGCGGGGGGCAGGGTGTGGTGGAAGGCGGTGTCGAAGCAGGCCACGTGGGGCAGGTCGGGGAACAGTCTCAGCGCTGCGTCGATGCCGGCCAGGGCGCGGGGTTGGTGTAGGGGCGCGAGGTCGGTCAGGGCGGTGATCTCCTCGCGCACCCCGGGGGTGATGACGGCGGGTCGGGTGAAGCGGGTGCCGCCGTGGACGACGCGGTGGCCCACGGCGTGCACGGGCGGCAGGTCCAAGTCGAGGTCGGGGGTGCCGTCCCAGTGCTCGACGTGGTGCCGGGCGAGGACCTCGTCGTCCTGGCCGAGGACGCTGAGCTTGAGGCTGGAGGAGCCCGCGTTGACGACCAGCACGTTCATCAGTACGGCCAGGTCCAGTCGCGGATCTCGGGCAGGTCCTCGCCGTGTTCGCGGATGTAGGTGTGGTGGCGGTTGCGCTGGTCGACCATGTGCTGGCGCAGGCCGGCGGCCTTGACGCCCAAACCGGGGACGCGGTCGATGACGTCGATGACCAGGCGGTAGCGGTCGAGGTCGTTGAGCACCAGCATGTCGAACGGTGTGGTGGTGGTGCCTTCTTCCTTGTAGCCGCGGACGTGGAGGTTGTGGTGGTTGGTGCGCCGGTAGGTCAGGCGGTGGATCAGCCACGGGTAGCCGTGGTAGGCGAAGATGACCGGCTTGTCCGGGGTGAACAGGGCGTCGAACTCGCGGTCGGGCATGCCGTGCGGGTGCTCGGTCTCCGGTTGCAGCCGCATCAGGTCCACGACGTTGACCACCCGGATGCGTAGTTCGGGCAGGTGCTCGCGCAGCAGCGCGGTGGCGGCCATGACCTCCATCGTCGGCGCGTCGCCGGCGCAGGCCAGCACCACGTCCGGCTCGCTCAGCCCGTCGTCGGTGCCCGCCCACTCCCAGATGCCCGCGCCGCGGGCGCAGTGCAGCGCGGCCTCCTCGGGGCTCAGCCAGTCGGGGGTGAGGTTCTTGCCGGCGACGACGACGTTGACGTGGTCGCGGCTGCGCAGGCAGTGGTCGGCGGTGGAGAGCAGGGTGTTGGTGTCCGGTGGCAGGTAGACCCGGACGACCTCGGCCTTCTTGTTCATCACGTGGTCGATGAAGCCGGGGTCCTGGTGGGAGAAGCCGTTGTGGTCCTGCCGCCACACATGTGAGGACAGCAGGTAGTTCAGCGAGGCGACCGGGCGTCGCCAGTCCAGGGCGCGGTGGGTCTTGAGCCACTTGGCGTGCTGGTTGAACATCGAGTCCACGATGTGGATGAACGCCTCGTAGCAGTTGAACACCCCGTGCCGGCCGGTGAGCAGGTAGCCCTCCAGCAAGCCCTGGCACAGGTGCTCCGAGAGCACCTCCACCACCCGACCGTCGTGCTCCAGGTGCTCGTCGGTGGGCAGGCGGTCGGCCAGCCACTGCCGGGCAGTCACGTCGAACACCGCGTCCAGCCGGTTCGACGCCGTCTCGTCGGGGCCGAACACCCGGAAGTTGCGCTCGGCGGCGTTGAGGGTGATCACCTCGCGCAGCATCCGGCCCAGCACCCGCATCGGCTCCGAGGCGGTGGTGCCGTGCTTGGCCACCTCCACCGCGAACGGCGCCATGCCCGGCAGGCGCAGGTCGCGCAGCAGCAGGCCGCCGTTGGCGTGCGGGGTCGCGCCCATGCGCAGCCCGCCGCGCGGCGACAACGCCAGCAACTCCGGCTTCGGGCGCCCGTCGGCGTCGAACAGCTCCTGCGGCCGGTAGGACTTGAGCCAGTCCTCCAGCAGCGCCAGGTGCTCGGGGTTGTCGCGCACCCCGGCCAGCGGCACCTGGTGGGAGCGCCACGTGCCCTCCACCGGCACACCGTCCACGACGCCCGGGCCGGTCCAGCCCTTCGGCGTGCGCAGCACGACCACCGGCCACCGCGGACGCTCGACCTCGCCACCCGCTCGCGCCGCCTCCTGGATGCGCCCGATCTCGTCGAACACCTCGTCCAACACCTGCGCCATGCGCGGGTGCAACACCGCCGGGTCGTCACCCTCGACGTAGTGGGGGGCGTAGCCGTAGCCGCGCAGGAGCGCGTCCAGCTCCTCGCGCGGGATGCGCGCCAGCACCGCCGGATTGGCGATCTTGTAGCCGTTGAGGTGCAGGATCGGCAGCACCGCCCCGTCGTGCGCGGGGTCGAGGAACTTGTTGCCGTGCCAGCTCGCGGCCAGCGGACCGGTCTCGGCCTCCCCGTCACCCACCACGCAGGCCACCACCAGGTCCGGGTTGTCGAACGCCGCCCCGAACGCGTGCGCCAGGGAGTACCCCAGCTCGCCACCCTCGTGGATGGAACCCGGCACCTCCGGCGCGACATGGCTGGGCACCCCACCCGGGAAGGAGAACTGCCGGAACAACGTCCGCATCCCCTCACCGTCACGTGACACGTTCGGGTGAGTCTCGGTATAGGAACCCTCCAACCACGTATTGGCCAGCAACGCCGGACCCCCGTGACCCGGACCGGTGACGAACAACACGTCTCGGGAGCGGTCGTTGATCACCCGGTTGAGGTGGGCGTAGACGAAGTTCAGGCCCGGCGTGGTGCCCCAGTGGCCCAACAACCTCGGCTTGATGTGCTCCGGCGACAGCGGCTCGGTCAGCAGCGGGTTGTCCAGCAGGTAGATCTGCCCCGCCGAGAGGTAGTTGGCCGCCCGCCAATAGGCGTCGACCAGGTCGAGGTCGATGGTTCCGGACTGTGACATCGCGCTTCTCCTGCCTGAGTCGGGGTGCTGCGATCAAGACTGCCGACGGAACCGATCCAGCCCCAGGGACCGCGTCCCCGAGCCGGGCAGGACCTTCGTCCCTGAACAGATGACCTGTGACGGTGTCGGCCCGCATGCGGCAGGACACAGGGTTGGGCCATGAACAAGACGCCTCGCATCACGACAGTCACCGTGGCCGGGTTCGTGGCGCTCAACGCGATCGCCGGCAGTATCGGTTTCCTCGGCGGCGGTATCGACATGGGCCCCGCCATCACGGCCCGCTTTCCCTGGCACAGCCCCGTGGTCGCCGGGATTTCGCTGTTGTTGGCGATCGGCGTGCCGATGACTGCCGTGGTCGTCCTGGCGCTGCGCCGCGACCGCCGCTGGAGCGGCGCGGCGGTGATCGCAGGACTGCTGCTCATCACCTGGATCGTCGTACAGGTCGTGGTGATCCGCACTTTCAGCTGGATGCAGCCCGTCTCGGTGCTCGCCGGGCTGATCGTGCTCGTCGCCGGCCGGTGGAACGGGGAGGCGTCGGAGGTCCCTGTTGATCAGGGACCTTCGCCCGCGTCGCCCGACCACCGTCGGGACGAGGCTTGGAGGTGAAGACGAGAGCAGAAGGAGACAGAGCCATGACGGCGTTCGCCCACCCCCGCAAGACCAGCCTCACCGCTGCCACCGGTAGCGACGTGGTCGCCGCCGCGACGGCGACCCGTGCCGAGGCCAGCGCGATCGCGTTGGCGGTGTTGCGGGTTGCGGCCGGTTTGGTGTTCCTCTGGGCGTTTCTGGACAAGGCCTTCGGGTTCGGCTATGCCACGAAGGCCGCCAATGCCTGGGTCGACGGTGGTTCGCCGACCAGGGGTTTCCTCGGCCGCGTCGCGGTGGGGCCGTTGGAGTCGGTCTTCCACGCCATGGCGGGCGTGTGGTGGGCGGACTGGCTGTTCATGCTGGGTCTGCTGGGTGTCGGTGTCGCGGTGACCGCGGGTATCGGTCTGCGTCTGGCGGCGGTCGCCGGGACGGTGATGATGTTGCTGATGTGGGCCGCGGAGTGGCCCCTGGCCCGGTTCACCTCGGCGGGCGAGCCGACCATGTCGACCAACCCGTTTATCGACTACCACGTCGTCTACGCCCTCGTCCTGATCGTCGTGGCCGCCGCCGGGGCCGGGGTCAGGTGGGGGCTGGGCCGCTGGTGGGCCCGGCTGCCGATCGTCCGCGACCACACCTGGCTCCGATGAACCACACCGGGTGGGTGGGCCGACCGGCCCACCCGCACCGGAGCTCTCAGGATTGGGAGGCACGAACATGAGCGGGACGAAGAAGATCGTCGTCGGTGTGGACGCCTCGCCCGCCGGTGCCGCGGCGCTGGAGTGGGCGGTTCGGCACGCCGAGGGCGGCGTGGTCCTGGCGGTGTCGGTGTGCCGGATGTTCCCCGAGGTCTGCGGCGGTGGCAACGCCTTCCACAGCGCGCACCGCAGGGTCCTGCACGAGGCCGTCGAGGCGCTGGGACCGATGGCGGGCGCACAGGTCGAGCAGGCCGTCGTGGACGGCGAGCCCGGCCCCGTGCTGGTCGAACTGGCCGACGGTGCCGACACCCTCGTGCTGGGCGGCCACCAGTACCACCGCGGTGACGTGGCGGTGGTCGGCTCGGTCATCACCTACTGCGTGCGGCACGCGACGTGCCCCGTCGTCGTCGTACCGGCAGGGGAAGGCGACGACGGCGCCGGTGCTCGCGTGCACGCGGTCGCACAGGAGTTCCGGTGACCTGGCCGCTGCGGACCCGGCGCCCTCACCGCAGAAGCGGGTGACCGCGCCGTCCCGTAGCGCTGCAGCTGGTCGGATGACGACCGGCTCGGGCATTGACGGAGCACCGGCTCGGTGGCCTACCTCCGCCCCCAGCCGAACCAGGCCACCGGGCCGATGAAGTTGATGCCGATGACCAGCGCCCACCACCGCTTCGACCCGTTGACCGCCGAAGCCGGGCGTCGGGCCAGGTCCGCCCACGCCGCCGCGGCCAGGCCGACCTGCACCGCCGCCAGCACCGCGACGACGCGCCGTTGCGCGCGGGACAGCTCGCTCCACTTCTCCACCATGCCGCCGATCCTGCCCCGGCCTGCCCGCACCCGCGCGGGAGCGGAGGTCCCTTCGGTACCTGTCACCCGATCCGGTCACAGACGCGGCCCGGGTGGGCACGGACCTCCCTCCATCCCGGAAGGGAGGAGGGTCCGCACGTGGAGGGCTACTTGGTTTCGACCTTCGCCAGGGGCGTCTTCCGGCTTTCCAGGGTTTTCGCGGCGATGTCCCAGGA
>NZ_JBHWIE010000369.1:0-6828 GCF_042732085.1 Actinosynnema sp. NPDC059797 | reverse complement strand
CGTCGGCCCGGTCACCGGCGTCGACACGAGCCTGGCCGCCACCTCGGCCGTCGCGCTGTTCACCGTCGCCCTCACCCGGCCCGGACGGGTGTCGGCCGGCGCCGCGGTCGCCTGCTCGGTGCTCGGGCTGTTCGCCGCTCTCCAGGAGGCCGCGACCCACCCGCCGGGGGAGCGGGGCGTGGTGCTGCCCGTCGTCACCGTGTTCTACCTGCTGCTCTACGGCTGCGTCTGGGCCGCCGGCCGGTGGACCCGGATCAGCAGGCGGCGCGCCGCGCGGGAGGCGGTGCTGTCCGAGCGCACCCGCATCGCCCGCGAGCTGCACGACATCGTCGCCCACTCGGTCACGGTCATGGTGCTCCAGGCCGCGGGCGCGCGGCGCGTGCTCGCCACCGACCGGGCCCGGGTCGGCGAGGCGCTCGGCCACATCGAGGAAGCGGGCGAGCAGGCCATGGGCGAGCTGCGCCGGATGCTGACCGCGCTGCGGCTGAGCTGCCGCGACGACCCGCCACCGCCCGACGGCGTCACCGGTGGGCCCCAGCCGGGCCTGGCCGACCTCGACCACCTGGTGCGCGTGGTCTCCGCGGCGGGGGTCCGCGTGCGCACGCGGGTCGAGGGCACCCCCCGGTGCCTGGCCGCCAGCGTCGACCTGGCCGCCTACCGGGTGGCCCAGGAGGCGCTGACCAACGTCACCAAGCACGTCGGGCCGGGCGCGACCGTCGAGGTGCGGCTGACCTGGGGCGACGCCGACCTGACCGTCACCGTCGTCGACGACGGCCGCGGCCGGCTGCCCGACCGCGCCCTGTCCGCCCACCACGGCCTGACCGGGCTGCGCGAACGGCTGGCGATCATCGGCGGCTGCCTGGCCGCCGACCCGCGGCCCGAGGGCGGGTTCCGGCTCACCGCCGTGCTCCCCGCGCCCGCGCCGCAACCGGAGCGGGCGCACGAACGGGTCGAGGAGGTCGGGTGATCCGGGTGATGCTGGTGGACGACCAGCCCTTGGTTCGGGCCGGGCTGGTCATGCTGCTGGAGGCCGAGCCCGGCATCGAGGTGGTGGCCGAGGCCGACGACGGCGTGGCCGCGGTGGCGCTGGCCGCCGAGCTGCACCCGGACGTCGTGCTCATGGACGTGCGGATGCCCGGCATGGACGGCGTCGAGGCGACCCGCCGGATCATCGACGCCGACCCGGCCGGCGAGGACCACGCCACCAAGATCATCATCTTGACGACCTACCACGTGGACGAGGCCGTCTACGCGGCGCTGAGGGCCGGCGCGTCGGGCTTCCTGCTCAAGGACGCGGTGCCGCGCGAGCTGGTCGACGCGGTGCTCACGGTCGCCTCCGGCGAGGCGTGGCTGGACCCGACCGTCGCGAAAGGACTGATCCGCGAGTTCGCCAGCCGCCCCGCGGGCAGCGCGCCGACCTCCGCCGAGCTGTGCGAGCTGACCGCGCGGGAGCGGGAGGTGCTGGTCCTCGTCGCCCACGGCCTGTCCAACCCGGAGATCGCCGCCCACCTGGTGGTGGGCGAGGCGACGGTCAAGACCCACGTGGGCCGCATCCTGATGAAGCTCGGCCTGCGCGACCGGGCGCAGGCCATCGCCGCCGCCTACCACAGCGGGTTGGTCCAACCGGGTAGTCGACCACCGCCACCGGCCGGTGGCGCCTCGTGAACCCAGCCCCGGCGGAGTACCGTGGGGCGATGCGCCTGCGTCCGCGCATCGAACACCGACGCTCACCGGGGAGCGTGCGGCTCGACCCGGTGGCGGAGCAGCGCGTGCGCCTGGGGACCCTGCTGGAGGTCGTGTCCCGGGCGGTGGCGCTCCAGGACCGGGCGGACGAGGTGATCCGCGACTGCGCGTGGCCCGGCGAGGTGCCCGGCGAGGTGGCTCGCTGCGGCCAGGTGGTCGCGGGGGAGTACGCGAGGCTCTTCGGCTGGGCGGCCGACCTGGCGTGGCCCGACCCCGCGCCCCGGCGGGTCGGCGAGCTGCTGAACTACCACCTGGCCATGCTGGACACCGCGCTGAAGCTGGCCTTCCCCCGCTGCCGCACGGAACGGCTGGAACGCCACCGGCTCGCGCTCACCGGCCTGGGCAGGCCGGCCCGCGAGCTGCGGGAGTGGGAGGACGTGCTGCGGCGCCGGATCGCCGAACTCGACCGCCGCGCGGGGTGACCGCCCGGGGCCCACCACCCCCTCCGCACGCCCGGCAGCGCGCCCGGCCCCGGCCTGCGCTGACCCGGCCTGCGCTCACCCTGCCCGTTCGTCGGCCGCCAGCCGCGTGCCGACGACCCCGGCCGTGATCCCGGCAGTGACCCCGGCCGCGACCCCGGTGGCGTGGACGAACCGGTCCGGGCGCAGCACCACCACGTCCGTGCCGTGCCGGGCGAACCACGCGGTCAGCACGCCGTCGGCGTCGAGGACCTCGGTGATCCCGCCGCCCGCCGCCCCGCCCGGCGGCACCACGCGCACGAACCGCGTCGCCGGCCCGCGCCACCCGGTCGCCGTCCTCAGGTCCACCCCGGGCCCGACCACCGCGAACTCCGCGCCCAGCACGTCGTCCAGCAGCCGCCGCGCGCCGTCGACCACGACCTCCGGCTGCGGGAACATCGTGCCGACCGCGCCGCGCCGACCGGGCAGCGCCGGCCGCGGCTTGAACTCGAAGCGGCGGACGGCGCGCCGCACCCGGGGCACCAGCTGCACGGCGCGCAGCAGCACGTCCCGCGCGAACGCGGCGAACCGGTCGCGCACCAGGAACACCCGGCCCATGCGGACGCTGGTGCGGGCCATCTCCTCGGTGTGCGGCCGGCGTTCGCGCTCGTAGGTGTCCAGCAGCGCGTCGTCCGCCTCGCCCCGCAGCACCAGCGCGAGCTTCCACGTCAGGTTCGCCGCGTCCCGCAGCCCGCTGCACAGGCCCTGCCCGAGGAACGGCGGCATCTGGTGGGCCGCGTCGCCCACCAGGAACACCCTCCCGGCCCGCCAGCGCTCGGCCACCAGGTGGTGGAAGGTGTAGACGACGGCCCGCGTCACCGCGAACCGCTCCGGGTCCACGTACGGCGAGACCAGCTCGGCGATGGTCCCCGGCCGGGTCATCACCTCCGGGTCCTCGTCGTCGCGCAGCATGAACTCCAGCCGGTGGGAGCCGAACGCGCCGGGCGAGACGAACGCGGGCCGCCGCCAGTCGCACACGAACCGGGTCGTCGGCACCCGCACCCCGCCCGGGGCCACGTCGCCGGACACCGCGAGCCACGGCTCCTCGTACGACGTGCCGGTCAGGCCGATGCCCGCCGCGGCCCGCGTGGTGCTGCGCGCGCCGTCGCACCCCAGCACGTACCGGGCGCGCACCTCGCTCTCCGCGCCGGTGCCCACGTCCCGCAGCACCAGCGCGACACCGTCCCCGTCCTGCTCCAGCCGCACCAGCTCGACACCCGTCCGCAGGGTGACGTGGTCGGGGAACCGGCCCAGGCCCGCGCGCAGCGCCGCCTCCAGCCGGGGCTGGTCGAAGAAGTGCAGCGGCCGGGCGCCCAACCCGAAGTCGACCTCGTCCAGCGCGATGGTGGCGAAGGCGCGCCCCCCGGCGTTGACGTACTCCGCCACCGACGGCGGGTGCATGTCGCGGGCCACCTCGTCGCGCAACCCGGCCTGCTGGTAGATCCGCAGCGCCTCGTCGTCGCAGGAGAACGCGCGGGGCTGCCCGTGCGGCGAGGTCGAGCGCTCCACGACCAGCGTGCGCACACCGCGCACGCCCAGCAGGTTGGCGGTGAGCGCGCCCACCGGCCCGCACCCCACCACGACAACGTCGAACATCCGGTCCCTCCCCATTGGCTGTGCCGGACCAGCACACCGGAGGGCTGTGGGAATCCTGTGGGAACCGCTGTTGAGGTCGGTGCACGAGGTCGCCGTCGCGGGGCGCCCGATCACCGGAACCGGGCGGCCAGCAGGTGCGCGCCCTGCTCGACCGCGATGCGCGCCCCGGTGACCAGGTCCTCCTCCGCGCCGCGGGCCACACCCCGGATCCGGTGCAGCTCCGCGACGAGCACCCGCTCCCCGGCGGCCACGGCGGCGGCGAGCCCCGCGTCGGCCAGCTCGGCGGCGGTGTCGAGCCGGCCCACGGCCAGGTGCGCGTCGGCCACGGCGGCGGTGGTGATCGTGCGGGTCGACCGCAACCCGAGCCGGTAGATGCCGTCGGCCGCCTCCCGCACCGCGGCCAGCCGCGACGCGTCACCCCCGCGCACGGCGGCCCACTCGGCGAAGAAGTCGCCGACGGTCACGAAGTGCGGCATGTTCTGCCGCGCGCCGAGTTCCCGGCAGCGGCGGGCCGCCACCTCCCCGGCGGCCACGTCGTGCTCCTGGAGGGCGGTCCACCCGGAGAACAGCGCGGCGTTGGCCCGGCCGTAGGGGTCGTCGGCGCGCTCGGCCAGCTCGTGCGCGGCGCGGAGGTCCTGCCGCGCGGCCTCGGCGTCACCGCGCAGCGAGCGGACCAGGGCGCGGAAGTCGTGGGTGGCGAGCGTGGGCGTGCGCCCGGTGCGGCCGACGAGCAGCCGCGCGTCGAGCCGGTCGACCGCCGCGGTGAGCAGGTCGTCGGCGTCGGCGAGGCGACCGGTGAAGTAGGCGACCACCCCCAGCAGGTACCGACCGGCGACCCCGGTCAACCGGTCCCCGCCGTCGTCCCCGCCCTCGCCCTCGCCCCCGACGAGGCGGCTCGCGAGGTCCCGGGCGATGTCGAACTCCGCCCGGTTGCAGGCCAGCTCGCCGAGCGTCCACAGGGCGAGCCTGCGCCCGGGGAGCGGCTCCGGCCGCCCCAGCAGCTCCCGCGCCCGGGCCGCCGCCCGGTCCACCGCGTCGCTGCCGACCCCCACCGTGATCTGCAGCAGCGACGTCCGCTTGAGCTGCACCTCCAACTCGGCCTCACCGACCGCCGACGCGGCGGCGCGGTCCAGGTGCGCCAAGGCGTCCTCGTAGGCCAGCCGCCGCGTGGCGTCCTCCGCCGCCTCCAGGGTCCAGCGCAGGTGGTCCTCGGCCCGGTCGCGCGCCCGGCCGTAGTGGTGGGCCAGCTCGGCGGGGGACAGCCACCCGTGACCGGCGTCGGCCAGGCGGGCGTGCAGCTCGGCCCGGCGGCCCGGCCCCAGCTCCGCGTACACGGCCTCGGCGAACAGCGGGTGCCGGAACCGCACCACCCCCGGCCCGGTCTCCACCACCAGGTGCCCGACCAGCTCCAGCCACCGGCCGCCAACCCCACCCGCCACGGCCTCACCCACCGCAGCCCCACCCGCCGCCACAGCCCCACCTGCTGCCACGTCCAGCACCGCCACGTCCAGCTCACGCCCCGCGACGCCCAACAGGTCGACCCGCTCGCGGCTCGGCTGGTCCAGCGCGTGCAGCCGGAGGCGGACCGCGTCGCGCACGCTCGGCGGCGGCTCGTCACCGGGCGAGGCCAGCAGCTCGGTGATGAAGAACGGGTTGCCGCCGGTCCGGGTGACCAGCCGGTCCACCAGGTCGGCCGGGGGAGCGGAGCCGGTGCGCGACAGCACCAGCTCGGCGACCGCCCCCGCGTCCAGCCCGGCGGGGCGCACCTGGCGGTACCCGGGACCGCGGGCCAGGTCGGCGAGCGTCGCGACCAGCACCGGGTCGTGCTCGTAGGGGCGCAGCGTCGCCACCACGAGCGCCCGCGACTCGGGCAGCGCCGCGGCGACGTACCTCAGCAGCAGCAACGAGTCGGCGTCCGCCGCGTGCAGGTCGTCCAGCACCAGCACCAGCCCGGCGGGCTCGGACGCCGAGCGGATCAGCGCGGACACGGCCTCGTAGGCCCGGAACCGCGCCGCCGGGTCGCTCCGCCCGGCCGGCGGACCGGCGGCGAACCCCGCCAGCGCCGGGTCGTCCGCGCGCGGCGCCAGCGACCGCACCACCTGCGACCACAGCCAGAACGGCGGCGCCTGCCCGAGGTCGGGGCAGCGGCCCCACACCACCGGCACGCCCGCCCGCTCGGCCAGCGCCCGCGCCAGGCTGGTCTTCCCGATCCCGGCCTCACCCACCAGCGCGACGAACCGGCCGCCCTCCCGCACCGCCGCCGCGAGCGCCCCGCCCAACACCGCCAACTCGCCCGCCCGCCCCACCAGCCCCGAACCGCGCGTGTCCTCCACCCCGGCATCGCGTGTCCTCCGGTCCGACACCGCGAACCGCACGTCCGCGGGCGGCACGGAGTGGTCCAGGACCTGTCGGTGCAGCGAGCGCAGCCGCTCGCCCGGCGCGACGCCGTACTCCTCGGCCAGCAGCCGCCGACCCTCGTCGAACACCGCGAGCGCCTCCGCCTGCTGCCCCGCCCGGTACAGCGCGAGCATCAGCTGGGCGCGGGCGTGCTCGCGCTCCGGGTGGGCGGCCACGAACCGGCGCAGCTCCGGCAGCACGGCGTGGTGCCCGCCCGCGGCCACGGCGGCGGTGAACCGGCACTCCCCGGCGGTCAGCCGCGCCTCGACCAGCCGCGCCACGTCGGGCCGCACCGCCGCCAGGTCCGCCACCGGCACGTCACCGCGCCACAGCGCCAGCGCGTCGGCGCAGCGCCGCTCGGCCGCCACCGGGTCGCCGCCCACCAGGGCCCGCGCGCCCGCCTCCGCGAGGTCGGTGAAGCGCACCGCGTCCACCGACCCCGGCGGGACGCGCAGCTCGTAGCTGCCGGGGTGCCCGAGCAGCACCTCGCCGGCCGCGCGCCGGCCGCGCCCCGGCTCCAGCGCCCGCCGCAGCCCGGCGACGTAACCGCGCAGCGTCACGTGCGCACCGCCCGGCGGCCGCCCGTCCCACAGCGCGTCCACCAGCCAGTCGACGCCCAGGACCCGGTTGGCCC
>NZ_JBHWIE010000368.1:0-6891 GCF_042732085.1 Actinosynnema sp. NPDC059797 | reverse complement strand
TTCGGCGGCTCCCAGCCCGGCTGGGACGTGTGGGGTTGGCGGCACTGGTAGGTGACACCGCTGTGGGTGACGCGGTCACCGGTCGCGTACGCGCGGCCCGGCGCCCACGTGCCCGACGGCTGGGCCGTGGTGGTGGTCGTGGTGGTGGTCGTGCCGCCGTCGTCCCAGGGGACCTGCGGCGACCGGTAGAACCCGATGCCCAGCGCCGTCCAGCGCGGCCCCTGGGCGCCGAGGCGGAGCCGGAAGGCGTCCCAGCCGTGGGTGGACCACGGCGACCAGCCCAGTTCGGCGATCGCGGCCAGGCGCGGGAACGCGAGGTGGTCGACGTGCGCGGGCGTCACCACGGTTTCGGTCCACAGTGGAGCCTCGACGCCCAGCACGGCCGACTCGGGCACGCCGGTGACGTGCGCGCCCGGGTTCCACTCGTAGGCGTCCCGGACCTCCACGTACCCGGCCCAGCTCAAACCCAGCTGCGTCGACGCGTCGTACTTCATGTCCAGGTACGCCTTGTTCGCGGGCGACATCAGCACCTTCTGCCCGCGCGCGGCGGCGTCGCGCACCACGGCGTTGGACGTGGTGGTGCCCCAGTACTGGGCGACGGCCGCCGGGTCGGTGGTGGCCTTGGCGAACTCGTGCCAGCCCATCGGCCGCTTGCCGTGCTTCGCGACCAGCGGCAGGACCCGGTCCATGAACGTCCGGTACTCCTGGTCGGTGGTCGCGTGCGCCTCGTCGCCGCCGATGTGGAGGTACGGGCCGGGGGTGATCGCGGCGACCTCGCGGATGACGTCCTCCACGAACCGGTAGGTGACCTCCTTGGACACGCACAGCGACGAGTAGCCGACCGCGATGTCGGTGCGCAGCGCGGGCGCGACGCCGTTGCAGTTCAGCTCGGCGTAGGAGGACAGCGCGGCGTTGGTGTGGCCGGGCAGGTCGACCTCGGGCACGACGGTGATGTGCCGGGCCGCCGCGTAGGCCACGATCTCCTGGTACTGGGCCTTGGTGTAGTACCCGCCGGGCCCGCCGCCGACCTGCGTGCTGCCGCCGTGGGTCGTCAGGCGCGGCCAGCTGTCGATCGCGATGCGCCAGCCCTGGTCGTCGGTCAGGTGCAGGTGCAGGTAGTTGATCTTGTAGAGGGCGAGCTGGTCGACGTACCGCTTGACGGTGGCCACCGGGTGGAAGTGGCGGGCCACGTCCAGCATCGCGCCCCGGTGCGGGAAGCGCGGGTGGTCGGTGATCGACGCGCCGGGCACCTGCCACGGGCCCGGCTGCGGCGTCCGGGCCTCCACCCGGGCGGGCAGGAGCTGGCGCAGCGTCTGCACGCCGGCGAACAGGCCGGCCGCGGTGTTGGCGTGGAGCCGGACGGCCGTCGCGGTGACGTCCAGCCGGTAGCCCTGGTCGCCGACGGCCGCCGGCGCGCCGCCGACCAGCAGGGAGATGCCGTCGGCCGGCGCGTCGGCCGGGTCCACGACCGGCAGGGCGAAGCCGGTGGCGGGGCGCAGCAGCTCGGCCAGCCGCTCGGCGACCGGGCGGGCCGCGGCGTCGGCGGCGATGACGGCGTCGGCGGCGATCGTGTGCACGACACCGGGCGTGGCCTGGACGGACGCCGGCACGGGGACGATGCCCCGCAGCGGTTCCGCGGCCCGCGCCGCGGTGGTGCCCGACGCCGCGTGCCAGGTGGCGGACGCGGCGAGCAGGACCACCAGGGCGGCGAGGGCTCTGGCTCGGGTCTTCACCGTGCTCCTCCTCGGGGGGCGGGCGGCGGCCGCGTGCGCTCCAGCGTGCTGAGGAGCCCGAGGTGCTGTCAATGGGTCTAGACCATTTGCCGGTCAGCCGGCGAGGTCGAGCCTGGCCAGCTCGCCCCGGGAGGCCACGCCGAGCTTCGGGTACGCCTTGTAGAGGTGGTAGCCGACGGTCCGCGGGCTCAGGAAGAGCTGCGCGCCGATGTCCCGGTTGCTCAGGCCCTCGGCGGCCAGGCGCACCACCTGGAGCTCCTGCGGGGTGAGCGCGCTCAACGGGTTCGGACCGGCCGCCGCCCGGCTCTCCCCCGTGGCGCGCAGCTCGGCGCGGGCCCGGTTGGCCCACGGCGCGGCGCCCAGGCGCTCGAACACCTCCAGCGCGGCGCGCAGGTGGGTCCGCGCGTCCGACCGGCGGCGGGCCCGGCGCAGCCACTCCCCGTGCAGCAGCTCGGTGCGCGCCCGCTCGAACGGGCGGTCGTCGGTGGCGCGGTGCAGCTCCCCGGCGCGGGCGAACTCCCGCTCGTCGTCGGTCAGCAGGGCGCGGCAGCGCAGCGCCACGGCCTCCGCCCACGGTCGGCCGGTCTGCCCGGCCCACTCCGCGAACCAGGCGGCCGGCGCCTCCGCCGCGGCCCGGTCGCCCGCGCGGACGGCCGCCTCCACCAGGTCCGGCAGGCTGGTGATCGCGTAGAGCCGGTGCGCGCCCGCCGCCACGTCGGCCAGGCGCTCCAGCACCGCCTCGTGCCGGCCGAGCCCCAGGTCGAGCAGCGCCAGCGCGCACGCCGCGCGGACCGAACCGGGCGGCTCGGCCGACTGCCGCGCGACCAGCCCGGCGAGCCGCTCCTCGTCACCCTCGACCGCGGCCAGCTCCGCCAGCACGCCGACCAGGAACACGACGCTGAACCCCTGGCCGATGTCCTCGGCGATCCGCAGCCCCTCCTCGGCGGTCGCCCGCGCCTCGCGCCACCGGCCCAGGTGCAGCCGGCCGCGGGCCAGGTAGGCCAACGCGCGCGGCAGCACGCCCAGCGCGCCCCGGGCGCGGGACCCGCGCTCCAGCTCCTCCGCCTCGGCCAACGCCGCCCGGTCGTCACCCAGGACCAGGTGCCACCACGCGCGCACCGCGTTGCCCGAATCCGCGACGTAAGGCGAGTCGAGCAGCCCGCGCAGGGCCGCCATGCCGCCGGGCACGTCCCCGCCGTCCAGGCCGAGCGCGGCACGTTCCACGGCACGCGTGTCCGCCTCGCCCGGCAGGCCCTCCACCTGCTCGGCGACCCGCCGCAGCACCGCGAAGTCCCGGCCCGCCCACGCGTGCTGCGCGGCGCTGAACAGCAGCTCGCCCGCCAGCTCCGGCGCGGTGCGCGCGGCGCACTCCGCGGCGCGGACGAGCGTGGCCGCCGCCTCGACCGACCGCCCCCGCTCACCCGCCAACCGGGCCTGGATGCGCGCGGCCCGCGCCACCTCGACGGGCTCGCCCAGCACGTCCCACGCCTGCTCGGCGAGCACCGCGGCCCGGTCGAACTGGCCCGCCTCGCCCGCCGCCCCCGCCGCCGCGACCAGCCGGCGACCGCGGTGCAGCGGGTCCGGGCTCAGCTCCGCGGCCCGCTGGTAGGCCGACGCCACGGAGGCCCGCCCACCCCGGCCGCGCGCGTGCTCGGCGGCGCGGACCAGCGCCGCGGCCACCCGCTCGTCGGGCCCGGTGGCGGCGGCGGCCAGGTGCCAGGCCGCGCGGTGGTCGTCCTCCAGGGCCTCGGCGAGCGCGCGGTGCACGGCCAGCCGGTCGGCCAGGGGCGCGCCCCGGTAGGCGGCGGCGCGGATCAGCGGGTGCCGGAACGCGAGCCTGCCGTCGTCGGAGCGCAGCAGGTGCCGCCGCTCGGCCGGCTCCAGGTCGGTGACCGAGGCGCCGAGCAGCGCGGCCGCCCGGAGGACCGTGCCCGGGTCGCCGGTGTCGTCGGCGGCGGCGACCAGCAGCAGGGTGCGGGTGCGCTCGGGCAGCGCGCCGATGCGGTCGGCGAAGGTCTGCTGGACGCGGCTGTGCGTCGGCAGGGCGGCGACCCGGTGGGCGGGCGCGGCCGGCAGGTGGCCCTCCCGCTGGGCGGCGGGCAGCTCCAGCAGGGCGAGCGGGTTGCCGCGCGCCTCGGCCGCGATCTGCTCCCGGACGTACCGCGGCAGGTCGGCGGCGTGCTCGTCCAGCAGGGCGGCGGCCGAGTCGGGGTCCAGGCCGGTGAGCCGCAGCTCCGGCAGGCCGGGCGCGGGGAACGGCGGCGCGTGCAGGTCGCGGGCCGCGAAGACGACCGCGACGCGTTCCGCCTGGAGGCGGCGGGCGGCGAAGACCAGGGCGCGGGCGGACCCCTCGTCCAGCCAGTGCGCGTCGTCCACCAGGCAGAGGACGGGTCCCTGCTCGGCCAGGTCGGCGAGCAGCGTCAGCACGGCGAGCCCCACGAGGCCGACGAGGGCGCCGCCGCCGTCGTCCGGCGGGACCAGGCCGAGGGCGGCGCGCAGGGCGGCGGCCTGGGTGGGCGGCAGGGCGGGAACGCGGTCAACGACCGGGGTCAGGAGGAGGTTGAGGCCGGCGAAGGGGACCACGGACTCGGACTCGACCGCCGTGCCGCGCAGGACGCGGAAGCCTTGCTGCGCAGGGGTCCCCGCCAGGGGGTCCCCTGCTTTCATCTTGCCGGCGGGGTACGACAATTCCGGCTCGCCGACCAGGGCGGGCAGGCGCCGCTCGTCGCCGGGCGGGACCGGCCCGCCGACCGGGGCGGCGGGGTCGGTCGGTTCCCGGTCGAGCGCCCGCCGCGCCAGGTGGTCCAGCAGCGCCGACTTGCCGATCCCCGCCTCGCCCCGCACCACCAGCACCCCGCTGCGCCCGGCCCTCGCGTCGGCGAGCAGCCGGTCGAGCGCGGCCAGTTCCGCCGACCTCCCGTGCAGCACGTCCCCGACCCTAACGATCGCCCGGCAGCAGCACGACCTTGCCGATCGTCCGCCTGCCCTCCAGCTCGGCGTGCGCCCGCGCCGCCTCCGCCAGCGGGAACTCCTGCACCACCGGCGACCACCGCCGCGCGGCCGCCTCCGCCAACGCCCGCGCCTCCAGCGCCCGCAGCCCGCCCGCCCTCTTGGCCACGTGCGGACCGACCGCCGTCACCGCCGACAGCGACCGCGCGAACAGGTCCGAAGTGGACACGTCCAGCGGTTCGCCCGACGACGAGCCGAACATCACCAGCCGGCCGCCCGGTCCCAGCAGGTCCAGCGCACCGCGCCCCTCCGCGCCCCCGACCCCGTCCAGCACCGCGGTCACCTCCCGTCCCGCCAACCCCTCGACCACTTCGGACCGCCACCCCTCCCGCCGGTAGTCCACGACCACCGCCGCGCCCGCGCGCAGCACCGCCCGCCGCTTCCCCGCGCACCCCGTCAAGCCCACCACGTGCGCCCCGGCCCGTGCCGCGCCCTGCACGAGCAGCGTGCCGACCCCGCCGGCGGCGGCCGTCACCAGCACCACGTCGTCGGGTCCCGGCTCGGCCGCGTCCAACACACCCAGTGCCGTGCTGCCGGTGCGGACCATGGCCACCGCCGCCGGGAAACCGACGCCCTCCGGCACGACGTGCAGCGCGTCGACCTCCCGCACGGCCAGTTCGGCGTACCCGCCGCTGGCGAGGCCGAGCTGCGTCACCACCCGACGCCCCAGCCAGTCGTCGGCCACGCCGGGACCCACGGCGTCGACCACGCCCGCGACCTCGCCGCCCGGCGTGAACGGCAGGGCGGGCGACGCCCACCCGCCGCGCCGGACCAGGGTGTCCACCAGGTGCACCCCGGCGGCCCGCACCGCGATCCGCGCCCGGCCCGGTCCCGGTTCCGGGTCCTCGACCTCCTCGACCCGGAGCACGTCGGCGCCACCGAACGCGCGCAGCCGCACCGCCCGCACGTCAGGCCCCGTAAGGCCGTTGGGCACGGGCCTCCTTGAGCGCGGTGCCCCACCAGACGAGCTGGTCGAGCACCGTCGTGGCGGCCTTGTCGACCTCGTCCCGGTCGAGCGGGTGGCCGTCGTCGTCGAAGCGCGACCACGCGCCGTGGAAGCTGACCGTGTCGCGCACGGTGACCGCGTGCAGCTCGGCGAAGACCTGCCGCAACTGCTCGACCGCGCGCAGCCCGCCGCCGAGGCCCCCGTAGGAGACGAACCCGACCGGCTTGGCCTGCCACTCGGTGTAGTGCCAGTCGATGGCGCTCTTGAGGGGGGCCGGGAAGCTGTGGTTGTACTCGGGGGTGACGACGACGAACGCGTCGGCGGCGGCCAGTCGCGGTGAGACCACCGCGACCTCCGGGGCCGGGTCCTCGCCGAAGGCGTGCAGGGTGTCCGGCAGGCCCAGGTCGGCCAGGTCGAGCACGTCGACGCTGAGGTCGTCGCGCTGCTTGGCGCGGTCGGCGAACCAGTTCGCGACGACCGGCGCGAACCGGCCCTTGCGGGTGCTGCCGACGATGATCGCGAGCTTGATCATGTGTCCTCCCTCGGTGTGGTGACGACGCTAGGGAGTGGCGTGGGAGCCGGGCATCTGTCACGTGACTGGTCGCCGCACCCCCATGACCGGTGACCGGCCGCCAAGCCACCAAGATCACCGAAACCGCCGAGATCACCCAGGCGGCGGCAGCGACAGTAGTAGTGGCAGGGCGGTGGCGTAGTGACAGCAGTGGCGCAGCGAGAGCGATGGCGCCACAAGAGCGGTGACGCCGAGGACGGCGGCGGGCGGCCTCAGCACACCCTGCCTTGAACAAAGTTCAAAAGCTGCCTGCACAAAGTTCAAGTGGCAGACCGAAGGGATCCCAAAGACTGGTTGAACTAAGTTCGAGACGGGGAGGCGAGCAGCAGCTGACCCAAGCGGAACAGGCGAGCTGAAGCAAGCCGAGGTGCAGGTTGGGGCGGGCTGAGGCGCGGGCCGGGCAGGTCGAAGGAATCGCAGCGGCTGGTTGAACTAAGTTCAAGGTGCGAAGGCTGGCAGCGGCTGACCCAAGCGGAACAGGCGAGTTGGAGCAGGCCGGAGCGGGCTGGACCGAGCTGGAGCAGGCTGGAGCGCGGATTGGGGCGGGCCGGAGCGCAGGCCGGGTGCGGGTCGGGGCGGACCGGAGCGCGGGTTGGGGCGAGCTGGAGCGCAGGCCGGGTGCGGGTCGGGGC
>NZ_JBHWIE010000367.1:0-6895 GCF_042732085.1 Actinosynnema sp. NPDC059797 | reverse complement strand
GGGCATGTCGGCCGAGGAGACGGCGGAGATGGTGGGCTCGACGCCCGGTGCGGTGCGCGTGGCGCAGCACCGGGCGCTGCTGCGGTTGCGGAAGGTGCTGGGCGGGTAGGTCACCGCGCTCAGTGCCGCCAGCGGGTCCGCGCGGCGACCTCCTCCGGTGAGCAGTCGGCGAACCGGGCGATCTCGCCGCGCCGCACGTCGACGACGGTCGCGGCGAACTCCGCGCCGAACACCTCGGTCAGCACCTCGTCCGCCTCGAACGCCGCCACCGCCCCCTCCAGGTCCACCGGCAACCGCGCGCCGCCCGGCAGCGCGGCCGGGTCGACGCCCACCGGCTCCGGCAGGCGCGCCCGGTCCACCACCCCGGACAGGCCCGCCGCCGCGGTCGCCGCCACCACCAGGTACGGGTTCGCGGTCAGGTCGTAGCAGCGCACCTCCAGGTCGCGGCCCGCGACCAGGCGCAACGCCGCCTCCCGGTTCTCCCGCCCCCACACCGCGAACGGCGACGCCCAGTGGCCGGGCACCAGCCGCAGGTAGCTCGCCACCGAGGGCGCGCCGATCGCGCACAGCGCCGGCAGCCTGCCGAGCACGCCCGCCGCGAACCACTCCGCCTCGTCGGTCATGCCGAACCGGCCGTCCCCGCCCGCGAACAGGTTCCGGCCGTCGCGCCACAGGCTCAGGTGCAGGTGGCCGCCGTTGCCCACGCCGGTCGCGGTGGCCCTGGGCGCGAAGGACGCGCGCATCCCGTGGCGCAGGGTGACGGCCCGGACCGTCTCGCGCACCAGCACCGTCGTGTCCGCCGCGCGCACCGGGTCCTCGGGCGCGGTGGACAGCTCGAACTGGCCCGGCGCGTACTCCGGGTGGAACTGGAGCACCTCGACGCCCTGCTCGGCCAGCGCGGACAGCAGGTCCGCCGCGTAGTCGGACAGCTCGACCTGGCGGGCGTGGCCGTAGGCGGGGCCGGTGGTGGCGGGCCGGAACCCGTCCCCGTCCTCCCGGCTCACCACCCACTCGACCTCGAAGCCCGCCAGCACCTCGTAGCCGTGCGCGGCGAGGCGGTCCGCGACCGCGCGGGCCAGGCCCCGCTCGTCCTGCGGGTGCGGCTCGCCCGCCTGGTCGTAGCGGTCGCCCGGGGCCCAGGCCCAGCCGGGCTGGGCCGCCAGGGCGGTGAGCCGGTCCAGGTCGGGGTGCAGGCGCAGGTCGCCGACCGGGCCGCCCGCGTGGCGGCCGTCCACGATCGTGTCGTCGAGGAGGAACGCGTCGAACACCGGCGACGCGCCCAGGCCGTGCGCCGCGGCGTGCGGCAGGCCCGCGACCGGCACGGACTTGACCCTGGTGATGCCGCTGTGGTCGACCCACGTGACGGCCACCGCGACCACCTCCCGCTCCAGGAGGTCGTCCACCAGCTCGGCGGCGCGCGCCCGCCGGTGCTCCCGCTCGGCTGTGTCCACCGTGCGTGCGTACACCAGGGCCCTACCCTGCACCAAGTGGACTCGCTGCTGCCGTTCGCGGCTTCGCCCGGCCTGGTGGACCACCACTGCCACGGCGTGCTGGGCGTCGACCTGGACCGGGAGGCGTTCGAGGTCGAGCTGACCGAGGCGTCGTCGGTGTCGCCGCTCGGGACGTCGCTGTTCGACTCGTCGCTGGGGCTCGCGGTGCGGCGCCGGTGCGCGCCGCTGCTGGACCTGCCGCCGATGGCGTCCGCGGACGAGTACGTGGCGCGGCGGTGGTCGCTGGGCGCGGCGGAGGTGAACCGGACGTTCCTGTCGGCGTCGGGGATCGGGACGTTCCTGGTGGACGGCGGGGTGTGGCCGGAGGGGTTCGCGGCGCCCTCGGCGTTCGTCGAGGCGCGCGAGTTCGCCGTGCTGCGGCTGGAGCGGTTGGCCGAGGACCTGGTGGCCGGGGGCGCCGCCGGGTTCCCCGGGCGGGTGCGCGAGGCCCTGTCGTCGTCCACGGCGGTCGCGGCGAAGTCCGTCGCGGCGTACCGGGTGGGGTTGGAGCTGTCGCCCGAGCGGCCCCGCGACGCCGCGGTGGTGGCGGCGGTCGACCGGTGGCTGCGGTCCGGGTCGCCGCGGTGCGCCGACGAGGTGGTGTCGCGGTTCCTGGTCTGGGAGGCGCTGGAGCGCGGGCTGCCGGTGCAGTTCCACGTCGGCTACGGCGACTCCGACCTCTCGCTGCACCGGGCCGACCCGCTGCTGCTGACCGACCTGCTCCGGGCCACCGAGCCGCTGGGCGTGCCGGTGCTGCTGCTGCACAACTACCCGTTCCACCGGAACGCCGGGTACCTGGCGCAGGTGTTCCGGCACGTGTTCGTGGACGTCGGGCTGGCCGCGCACGCGGTGGGGCACCAGGCGGGCCGGGTGCTGGCCGAGGCGCTGGAGGTCGTGCCGTTCGGGAAGTTCCTGTTCTCGACCGACGCGTACGCGCTGGCGGAGCTGTACCACCTGGGCGCGTCGCTGTTCCGGCGGGCGTTGTCGGACTTCCTGGTCGACGGGATGCGGCAGGATGCGTTCGGTGAGGCGGACGCCGAGCGGATCGCCCACCTGATCGGGTGGGAGAACGCGCGGCGGGTGTACCGCTTGGACTAGCATGTCGAACGGGTGTTCGACGGGGGTGGATCTTGGGCCGCAGCGCCGACCTGCCGCGCGGTCTGGTCGACCGCTTCGTCGCGCGCGGCGACGTGTGGCCGGACGACACCGGCTGCCCGATGCTGCACGTGGACATGGACGCCTTCTACGCCTCGGTCGAGATCCGCGAGCGGCCGGAGCTGGCGGACCGCCCGGTGGTGGTGGGCGGCACGGCGCACCGGGGCGTGGTCGCGTCGGCCAACTACCTGGCGCGCGAGTTCGGCGTGCGCTCGGCCATGCCCACGGCCCACGCGCGCAGGCTCGCGCCGCACGCGGTGTTCCTGCCGCCCGACTTCGCGCGCTACCAGGAGGTCTCGCGCGGGGTGATGGCGATCTTCCGCGACATCACGCCGCTGGTGGAGCCGCTGAGCCTGGACGAGGCGTTCCTGGACGTCGGCGGCGCGCTGCGGCGGCTGCGGGCGACACCGGCCGAGGTGGCCCGGTCGATCCGCGAGCAGGTGCACCGGGCGTTCGGGGTCACGTGCTCGGTGGGCGTGGCGCCGACGAAGTTCGTGGCGAAGCTGGCGTCGGGGATGTGCAAGCCGGACGGCCTGATGGTCGTGCCGCGCGCGGAGGTGCTGTCGTTCCTGCACCCGCTGCCGGTGTCGGCGCTGTGGGGCGTGGGCAAGCGGACGACCGAGGCGCTGGAGCAGGTGGGCCTGGAGACGGTGGCGGACGTGGCCGCCACGCCGCTGCCCAGGCTGCGCCGGGTGCTCGGGGTGGCGCTGGCGGAGCACCTGCACGCGTTGGCGCGGGGCCACGACGACCGGCCGGTGGTGCCGTCGAGCAGGGAGAAGTCGATCGGTGCCGAGGAGACGTTCGAGGTCGACCACTTCGACCGCGACCTGCTGCGGCGCGAGCTGCTGAGGCTGGCGGAGCGGTCGGCCGCGACGCTGCGGCAGCGGGGGCTGCGCGGGCGCACGGTGTCGATCAAGGTGAGGTTCGCCGACTTCACCACGATCACCCGGTCCAAGACGCTGCGCGTGGCCACGGACGTGACGCAGGAGGTCTACCGGACCGCGGCGGCGCTGCTGGACGAGCAGGTGCCGCCGGGCGCGGTGCGGCTGATCGGCGTGCGGATCGAGCAGCTGGTCGAGGGCGAGGGCGGCGAGCAGCTGATGTTCGACGCGCCGGAGCGCGGGTGGCGCGAGGCGGAGCAGGCGGCCGACCAGGCGCGGTCGAGGTTCGGGCGCGCGGCCGTGCGGCCGGCGTCCCTGCTCGCCGAGGGCCCGGCGCGGTCCGGGCTGAAGGAACCCGGTCCCGACCGCGGGACCTGAGCCCGCGGCACGGGCCGTTCGGGTGGTTGGGGCCCCGGACCCGGGCGCTCGTGACGATCACCGGGCACGCTGGTCGCGTGGACCGGTTCTGGGGCCTCCTCACGCCCGCCGAGCACGAGGTGCTCGGCGAGGCCGGCGTGGAGCGCGACTACCCGCCCGGCTCGGTGATCTGCGCGGAGGGCGAGGTCACCCGGTTCGTGCTGGTGGTCCGCCGCGGCCTGCTGCGGGTGACCGCCACCACCGCCAACGGGTACGAGAAGGTGCTCGCCGTCCGCGGTGCGGGCGACATCGTCGGCGAGCGGTCCGCCGTGGACGGGCTGCCCCGCTCGGCCACCGTGTGCGCGCTGAACGCGGTCCGGGCGCTGGTGCTCTCGGCGCCGGTGTTCGCCGCCCTGTGCCAGCGGTACCCGCGCATCTCGTGGGCGGTGCTGACCGTGGTGGTGACCCGGCAGCGCGACACGGACCGGCAGCGGATGCAGATCAGCGGCACCGCGACCCAGCGCGTCGCCGCCGTGCTGATCGACGTCGCGTTGCGGCGCGGCATCGCCGACCAGGGCGCCGTCGCGCTCAGCCAGGAGGAGCTGGCCGGCATCGCGGGGACGTCGCGGGAGTCGCTCGTCCGGGTGCTGCGCGCGCTGCGCGAGCGGGGCATCATCAGCACCGGTCGGCGGAAGATCGAGATCCACCAGGTGAGCAGGCTCTACGACCTCACCAACTGACCGCGGCCCCCCGATCGTGGCCTCTTGGCCGGCTGATCGCCGCTGTGCGTCATCTGACGCAGAAGTCCGCGGCCGGAGCCCCTACAAATGAGCTATCAGACCTGCTCAGAGGGGGAGTCATGAACCACAACGAGGAGCGTGCCAAGTCCCGCCGCCGGTTCACCGAACGGCTCGCCTGCACCCTGCTCTTCACCGCGGTCCAGCTGTGGGCGGCGGTCGTGATCGTCGTCAAGTCCGAGGCGACGGGCGTCGTGGCCCTCGCGGTGGCGCTGGTGCTCGCCGGCGGCCTGATCGCGATGTACGACGCGTGGCGCGAGGTGCGGTCCACCCACCGTGAGCTGGACGTGGAGATCCACGACAACCTCGTGCGCTTGTAGACCGGGACCAGGGGACCAGGACCGGGGGGACCGGGAGCGACAGACCGGGACCAAGCGGTGACCGGCGAGGGGCGGCCACCGCTTTCCCCGGGCCTTCCGCGGGCGGTCGGGCCCGCGGAAGGCCCATCTCCTTGAGTTGTCCACAGGTCGAGGCCCCGTTTTCGAGTTGTCCACAGCTCGCGGATCGGCGCTCGCCCCCACCCGCCGAACGGCCCATGGTGGACCCATGACCACAACCCGAACCACCACGGCCCTGCCCGACCCGACCACCACGGCCCTGCCCGACCTGACCACCACGGCCCCGCTCGACCCGATGGCCTTGGCCGACCTCTTCCCGGACGGCGTGGCCACCGCGTCCGAACTGCTGGCCCTCGGGGTGAGCGGCGAGGAGGTGGCCGCCCGTTGCCGGGCGCCGGCCCGGTGGCAGCGCCTGCTGCCCGGGGTGCTGCTGCTGGCCGAGACGCGGGCGACCAGGGTCCAGCTGGTGCGGGCGGCGTTGCGGTACGCGGGGGAGGGCGCCGTGGTGACCGGCCTGGACGCGCTCCGGCTGCACGGGATGCGGGCCCTGCCGGCGGCCGGACCGGTGCGGGTGCTGGTCGACCGCCGCGTGGAGCAGACCTCACGGGTGCGGTTCACCAGGACGAGGTGCCCGCCGCCGCCGGTGCTGAGGAGGGGGTTGCCGACCGCGCCGCTGGCCCGTGCGGCCGCCGACGCGGTGCGGGGCCTCGACCAGCCGTGGCAGGTGCGGGCGGTCCTGGCGGAGGTCGTCCACCGGGGCGGGGTGCGGGTGGCCGACCTGAGGCTGCTGCTGTCCCGTGGGCCGGAACCGGTCAGGCAGGTCCTGGCCCAGTTGGCAGGAGGCGCATGAGTGCCGGGCTGGGTGGGCACCGGGCTGGGTGGGCACCGGACCGGATCCGCGTTCCGGGAAGGACCGGGAGGGACCGGGAAGATCCGAAGGTTGCCCGCTCATCAACGCGAACTGGGCTGCCGAGAGTCTTGACAAGGTGTTCGGCGGGTGTCGAACGCGAGCTTACGGAGGTCTGACCGTTGACCCGTGAGGATGATGGTGACCTAACGAACCGCTTAGGGGCACAGACTGGGTAGTCGGCAAGCCTCCCGAATCGTATCCTGGTTGTGACGCACCCAGGGCGGGGCGTCCGCCGGGACCGGCGGCAACCGTGATTACCCGGCGCCCGCGACCGCTGTGCCGGAGGAGGAGCCATGCCACTCTCCGAGCACGAGCAGCGACTGCTCGACCAGATCGAGCGCGCGCTCTACGCCGAGGACCCGAAGTTCGCATCCACCGTGCGCGGCGCCAAGTTGCGCAAGCCGTCCCGACGGCGTCGCATCCAGGGCATCGCGTTGTTCGCCGTGGGTGTGGCGTTGCTCGTGACAGGTGTGATGTTGCCGAAGCTCGCTGGTATCCCGGTGGTGAGCGTCGTCGGCTTCCTGTTGATGTTCTTCGGCGTACTGCTCACCGTGACGACACTGCGTCGTGGTGACCAGGGTGCCGAGGAACCCAACGACGAGGGAAGCCGGCCCAGCCGCAGCTCGTTCTCACAGAAGATGGAAGAACGTTTCCGTCGCCGTTTCGAGGACGAGTAGTCCGCGTAACAGCCCGAACAGAACGTCCTACCCAACGCACACGGCCCGCCCCAGCACCACGGGGCGGGCCGTGCGGCGTTCGAAACCCGAGCCGACCCGCCCCACCAAGCCCAGCCGCAGCCCGGCCCAACTACAACGCAGCCCAACCCGGCCCAGCCCCTGCCCCGCTTAACCCAACTCCGCTTAACCCGGCCCAGCCCTGCCCCGGCCCAGCCCTGCCCCGGCCCAGCCCTGCCCCGGCCCAGCCCTGCCCCGGCCCAGCCCTGCCCCGGCCCAGCCCTGCCCAGCCC
>NZ_JBHWIE010000366.1:5949-6912 GCF_042732085.1 Actinosynnema sp. NPDC059797 | reverse complement strand
CCCGCGGGCTGGGACCTCGACCGGCCGCCGTACCACCTGGAGACCAGCCTGCCGGGCGTGTTCGTGGCGGGCGACGTGCGCGCGGAGTCGGTCAAGCGGGTCGCCTCGGCCGTCGGCGACGGCGCGATGGCCGTGTCCCTGGTCCACCGCTACCTGGAGCGCTCGTGAACACCGACGACCTGCGCGGCCTGTTCCTGTTCGAGCACCTGTCCGAGGAGCAGCTCGCGTGGCTGGTCGCCCACGGGCAGGTCGAGACCCACGCCGCCGGCACGCGCCTGCTGCGCGAGGGCGAGCCCGCGACGTGCTTCTTCGTGCTGCTCGACGGCACCGTGGCGCTCAGCCGCACGATCGGCGGCCAGCGCGTGGAGACCAACCGCACCGACCACCGGGGCTCGTACTTCGGCGCGACCCAGGCCTACATCGGCGCGGAGGCGCCGGTCGGCAAGGGCTACCAGATGAACGCCGACGCGATCACCGACGTGCGGCTGTACCAGTTGCCCGCCGACGACTTCGGCGCGGTGTTCCGCGAGTGGTTCCCGATGGCCGTGCACCTGCTGGAGGGCCTGTTCTTCGGGATGCGCAACACCCAGCGGGTGATGGGGGAGCGGGAGCGGCTGCTCGCGCTGGGCGCGCTGTCGGCCGGGCTGACCCACGAGCTGAACAACCCGGCGGCGGCGGCCGTGCGGGCGACGTCGGCGCTGCGGGAGCGCGTGGCCGGGATGCGGCACAAGCTCGCGCTGCTGGCGGGCGGCTCGCTCGACCCGGCCACGCTGCCCGCGCTGGTGCGGTTGCAGGAGGGCGCGGTCGAGCAGGTGGCCAAGGCCGTCGAGCTGGGGCCCATGGAGGCCGCCGACCGGGAGGACGAGCTGGCCGACTGGCTGGCCGACCACGGCGTCGACGGCGGCTGGGACCTCGCGCCCGTGCTGGTCGCGGGCGGGCTGGACGTCGACTGGCTGGAGCGGG
>NZ_JBHWIE010000366.1:0-5939 GCF_042732085.1 Actinosynnema sp. NPDC059797 | reverse complement strand
GCCCCCCGCCCCGCCCCCGGCTGTGACCGCGCCCCCGTGCTGCTCGAGGTAGGGGTCCAAGTTCTCAGGCAGGCTCCGGCGTTTATCACCTGCCCCGCCACGGCCACCGAGGCGGCCGTGCGGTGGCTGGCCTACACCGTGGAGACCGAGACCCTCATGAACGAGGTCGAGGACGCGGCCAACCGGATCTCCGCGCTGGTCGGCGCGGCCAAGCAGTACTCGCAGGTGGACCGCGCGCCGTTCCAGGTGGTCGACGTGCACGAGCTGCTGGACTCCACGCTGGTCATGCTCGGCGGCAAGCTCGGCGACGGCGTCCGGGTGGTCAAGGACTACGACCGGGCGCTGCCGCCGCTGCCCGCCCACGCCGCCGAGCTGAACCAGGTGTGGACCAACCTGGTGGACAACGCGGTGGCCGCGATGGGCGGCCGCGGCACGCTCACCGTGCGCACCGCCCGCGACGGCGACCACCTGCTGGTCGAGGTGGGGGACACCGGCACGGGCATCCCGCCCGAGGTGCAGGGTCGGATCTTCGAGCCGTTCTTCACCACCAAGGCCGTCGGCGAGGGCACCGGGCTGGGCCTGGACATCACGTGGCGCATCGTCGTGGAACGCCACGGCGGCGACCTGCGCGTCGAGTCCCGACCGGGTGACACCCGGTTCCTGGTCCGCCTGCCGCTGTCGGGAGGGCCGGCGCGGGACGGTTCCGGGGTCGCCCGGAGTTGAGGCGGCCAGGGTGACATCGCCTGGTCGGGCGCCCGGTCACGGCCAGGTGATGTCACTCCTGGCCGAATCCCCGTTCCGCGCGTCGTGCGGCACCACGGCACGCAGGTCCGGCTTCAGGTGCTCGCGGGTGCGCCCGGGCAGGCACTCGGCCGAGACCCCGGTGACCGGCGTCCGTTCCGGCCCCCGGGACGGCTGCCCAATGGCGGATGTCGGTCCGGTTGCCGGGTGGCTGCTGTCGGCAGCACCCCGCGTGCGCGGTCATCGGTGTCGTCCGCGACCCGCCGGGTGTTCTCCGAGGTCAGCACTCGTTTTACTCCGGTGGAGGAGAGCCGTGGGCGCTCGTCGGCTGGTGATCGCAGGTGTCGTGGCGGCGCTCGGCGGCTCGCCCGCCCGACGAGGTGGCCCACAAGCCGGACCCGAACGCACCGTTCCCGCGGCCCAAGCCGTGGCCGTGGGGCCCGTTCCCCTCGTCGGGCCCGAAGCCGGACCCGTGGGACGCGCTGATCGTCGAGGTGGCGCCGCTCGGGCTCCACCCGGAGCCGTGGGTGGCGCTGGACCTGCTGTCCGACTTCGACGCCGCTGCCGACTACCGGCTCAGGACCTACGACGTCTCGGCCTACGCCGGCACGACGGTGACCCTGCGCTTCACCGCCGTCGAGGACACCGGCGCCACCACGTCGTTCGTCATCGACGACATCGCCATCGAGACCGCCTGACCGGGCACGCCGAGCTGGTGGTCCACAGTGGACAGCCCTCGGCGGCTCGGCGCAGCCCTCGCCGATCACCTCGGAAGAAGCCCCTGTGAAGCGCACCCTGATGGCTGAGCCCGTGACGGGGAGCAGGCGCTACCTCGACAGCAGCCCGGCCATGTGCTGAGACCACCGGGCCTACGGGGCCAGGGGGAGGGTGGCGACGAGCCGCGCGCCGGTGCCGCGGGGGTGGTCGGTGGCGTAGAGGGCGCCGTGGTGGGTGGTGGCGATGCGGCGGGCGATGGCCAGTCCGAGCCCGGTGCCTCCGGTGTCGCGGGTGCGGGCGTGGTCGAGCCGGGTGAAGCGGTCGAAGACCCGTTCGCGGTCCTCGGGCGGGATGCCGGGGCCGTCGTCGAGGACTTCCAGCACCGCCCGGTGGCCGTCGGCGATCAGGCGGACGGTGACGGTGCCGGCGGCGTGGCGCTCGGCGTTGTCGAGCAGGTTGACCAGCAGGCGTTCCAGCAGGGCGCGCTCACCGCGCACCGGCACCGGCCGGTCGGGCAACTCGGTGGTGAGGGCGTGGCGGCTGCGGCGGCGTCCCACCTCCTGGCCGACGAGGGCGGTGAGGTCCACGGCGTCGCCGTCGGCGACGGGGGTGTGGTCGAGGCGGGCGAGCAGGAGCAGGTCGCCGGCGAGGTGCTGCAGGCGCTCGGTGTCGGCCAGGGCGGCGTGGGCGACGGCGGGCCAGTCGGCCCGGTCGGGGTGGGTGGTGGCGATCTCCAGCTCGGCGCGCAGCGCGGCGATCGGGCCGCGCAGCTCGTGCGAGGCGTCGGCCACGAAGCGCCGGTTGTCCAGCATCGCGGTCTCCAACCTGTCCAGGGTGGCGTTGACCGCGGTGGCGAGTTCGGCGATCTCGTTGCGGCCGCGCGGGACGGGCACCCGCCGGGTCAGGTCGTGCTCGGTGATGTCGGCCATCTCGCGCCGGATCTCCTCCACCGGCCGCACCGCGCGCCCGGCGGCCCACCACACCACCCGCGCGAAGAACAGGAGCAGGACGACCGCGCACGACACCACGCCGAGGACCAGCCTGTTCACGTACTGCTGCTTCTGGGTGAAGACCAGCCCCTCGTCCCCGGACACCTCCGACACCGGTAACCAGTGGATGGAGCCGTTCATGTCCTCGACGACCCGGTGCCCCTCCCTCGGCGGTCCGGAGAAAGGCCACAGGGACAGTTCCGGGACGAACTGGGACGACACGTAGGAAGCGGTGTACGTGACCGCCGGTCCCGGGGCGGCGTCGCTCCCGCCCGGTTCGGCGTCCCGCCCGAGCGAGACCGTCCTCTCCCGGTCCGAGCACCGCGTCCCGGGGTCCGCCGCCGGGCCTTCCCCGGACAGGCACAGGGTGACGGTCTGGTCGAAGTTGAAATCGGGGGCCTTCAGGTCCGACCACACGCTGATGACGACGAAGAACGAGGCGGTGGTGACCGGCACCGCCATCACCAGGACGGCGATCGCGGTGAGCTTCGCGCGCAGCGAGCGCCGGGCCGTGATCACGAGGTGCCTCCCCGCCGGTCGGTCAGGCGGTACCCGATGCCGCGGACGGTGGTGATGGTGCGCCGGCCGAACGGTGCGTCGACCTTGCGGCGCAGGGCGCTGACGTGGACCTCGACGAGGTTGGGGTCGTGCTCCCGGTCCTCGTCCCACACCCCGGCGGTGATCTCGGCCTTGGACACCACGCGGTCCCGGTGGCGCAGCAGGAACTCCAGCAGGGCGAACTCCTTGGCGGTCAGGGCGATCGGCTCCCTGCCCCGGCGGCAGGTCCGCGTGACCGGGTCCAGCTCCAGGTCCCCGGCGCGCAGCACGACCGGCCGGGGCGTCGCACCGCGCCGCACCAGCGCCCGCAGGCGGGCCACCAGCACGACGTAGGAGAACGGTTTGGTCAGGTAGTCGTCCGCGCCGGTGTCCAGCCCTTCGGCCTCGTCCAGCTCGCCGTCCTTGGCGGTCAGCATCAGGATCGGCGTCCACACCCGCGAGGCCCGCAGCTGCGCGCACACGCGGTAGCCGTCGAGGCCGGGCAGCATCACGTCCAGCAGGATCACGTCGTAAGAGCGCTCGGTGGCCCGCCACAGCCCGTCGAGCCCGTTGTGCTCCACGTCGACGACGAAGCTCTCCGCCACGAGCCCGCGGACGAGCAACCCGGCCAACCGGCGATCGTCCTCCACCACCAGTACCCGCATGGCGGCACTATGCCGCACCCGGAGCAGCGCACCTGAAGTCCGCTTCAGGTCCGGCCGGCCGGGCCGGCAAGCCGCGGGGGCGCACCGGTGACACGCCCACGACCAGGTGACCGCCGGACGGCGGCCGCCCGGCGAGTCCATCATGCCGTCGTCGCGTTGATCAAGACGGGGCGCGGCAGCGGCACGAGAGGAAGGGCGGGCCGGCAGGTGTCCATCAACCCGGCGCAGTGGCCCGGTCGGGTGGTGCCCGAGTCCGAAGCCGACGTCGAGGCCGCCGTGGCGTCGCTCTGCCTGCGCGCCGGGTGGGCCGACGCCGACCACGGCAGGCTCCGCCGCACCCTGGAGCCCTGGTTCACCGCGGGCTGGTGCGTCGACGCCGTGCTGCGGGCCGTGGACCTCACCCCCGACGGGCGGTTGCAGCTCGGTCGCCGGGCGAAGGACCAGCACCCGCACGACTTCGTCCGGAACCGGCTGAGGGCGTGGTTCGACGAACGCGACCACGCCGTCAGCGCGACCGAGCGCGCGGCCCCACCCGTCGACGGCATGTCCTACGGCCAGTGGTGGCGCATCAACCGCCGCAACGCGCGGGTCAACCAGCCGCGCCAGGACCAGCCGCGACTCGGCGAGGCCGGGCGGCAGGCCCGCGACCACGTCCACGCGCGGGCACGCTCCTCCCGGCGCGATCCGATCGCCGCCGTGCGCGAGAAGGGGCGGCGCGCCCAGGAGGCGCTGGACAGCCTGCTCGTGCCGGACCTGGCGCCGCCGTCCGCCGACGACCCGCACCCCCACCCCAGCAGCCCTCACGTGCGCGACCACGTCGCGCGCCAACAGGCCGTCGCCAACGACCTCACCGTGCGCCGCGCCCTCGCGGTCGTCCTGTCGCAGGACCGGCCCACCACCGAAGCGGTGACCGTCCTCCACAACGCCGTGCGGACCGCCAAGAAGCACGTCGGGCTGGCCGCCCTCGAAGCCCTGACCGATCACGGCGACGCGAGGACCACCGCGTCGCCGTGACCGGTTGGTCAGCAGGGTCGGCGGAGGATGGTGCCGGTGGTGCCGGGCAGTGCGACGGAGGTGACGGTGGTGCCGCGTTCGTCGGTGTGGTTGCCGTTGACCTTGACGGTGACCGCGGCGGTGTCGGTGGGGTTGGCGTTGACCAGGACGGTGCCGCAGGCGAAGTCGCGTTGGTAGATGTTGCGGGCGACCGCGCGGTGGGGGCCGGTGGGGGTGCCGAGGTCCCAGTCGTACTCGGCGCGCCAGGGTGAGGCGTCGCCGTAGCCGTCGGTGCGGTGCACGTCGGCGAACGCGGCGCGCTCGCCGGCGGCGATGAGGTAGCTGGCCAGTGCGTAGCGGTAGGGGCGTTCGGCGTCGGGGCTGAAGTGCGGCTGGACCCAGGTGATCTTGCCGCGGGCCTCGTTGGCGGTGATCTGGGCGACCTGCCTGCTCCAGCCCTCGGCGTACTCGGGCAGCAGGTTGGTGTCGTCGAAGGTCAGCCACCACTCGTCGAAGCCGCCGTCGAGGTGTTCGGTGTAGGTGTCCCACGCGCCGGCGTGCAGGCGGGCGTTGGACAGGTTCGCCACGGTCTTCAGCCCGGCGGCGACGAACCGGTCGCGGGTGTTGGCCAGCATCGAGGTGTAGGCGTCCTGGATCGCGGCGTCGGTCGGGTACTTCGCCGGGCACACGCCCTCGTGGTAGGCGTCGCACGGGAACAACGCGTTGTCCATGAACACCCCGTCGAAGCCGCCCTCCTGCGCACTGGCCACCACGTTGCGCGCCCACGCCTGCTGATAGGCCGGGTTTCCCACGTCCATCTGCCAGTGACCGGAATAGCCGCCGTACTCGAACCGCCTGCCCGCGGAATCCAGCAGGAACCACTCGGGGTGATCCCGCTCGGCCGCGCAGAAACCGATCCCGGCGGGCAGGTGCTCGTCGTCCACCCCGTTGCGGCACGCGTACGAACGGGTCGAGGAAAGATCCTTGTACACGAACAACTCGATCGCCGGGTTGGCCGCCTTGAACCTCGCGGCCAGGTCGCCCTCCCAGGCGTTCAACACGACGTAGCTGCGCCGCTTCGCCTCGGTGACCAGCGTCTTCTCGTCGATCGGGGTGCTGTTCATGTGCAGCCAGAAGGACTTGACCTGTCCACCTCCGCTCGCGTCCGCGGCGGGTTCGACACCCGCCGACCCGGCCGGGGCGACGAGCGTCGCCGCCGTCATGAGGCCCAGCACGGCAGACATCAGTATGCGGGTCCGGCCGCGTCGCGCAGGGCGGCGTCGACCGCGTTCATTGC
>NZ_JBHWIE010000365.1:0-6925 GCF_042732085.1 Actinosynnema sp. NPDC059797 | reverse complement strand
GGACCCGCGCCACCCCGGTCGGCCCCGGTCAGCTCCCGTACGCGTCGGTGCGCGACGGCCCGCCGGTGGCCCGGTCGCCGGCGAGGATCAGCTGGTGCAACCGGCGCAGCTCGTGGCAGGGGTCGATGCCCAACGCCTCGGCGAGGTGCCTGCGGAAGCGGTCGTAGTGCGCCAGCGCCTCGGTCCGCCGGCCCGTGCGGTGCGCGGCGAGCATGTACTGGGCCGTGAGGCGCTCGCTCAAGGGGTTCTCGGTGACCTGGAGGGCCAGCGTCGCGGCGATCCGGTCGTGCTCGCCGGCGGCCAGCGCGAGGTCCGCGTGGGCGTGCATGACGGCGAGCCGCTGCTGCCGGGCGGTGTGGCGCAGCTCGTCCGCCCAGGCGCTGTCCAGGGCGGGCAGCGGGTCGCCGCCCCACAGGTCCAGCGCCCGGCGCAGGAGGTCCCCGTCGGGGGTGCCGGCGCGGATGCCCGCGAAGGCCGCGCGCAGGGTGTGGAGGTCGCTGACCGAGGTGTCCGCCTCCAGGAGGTAGCCACCCGACCTGCGCCTCAGGGTGATCCCCGGCGCCGGCGCGAGGGCCCGGCGCAGGCGGGAGACGTAGCTGTAGACGGTGCTGCGGCTGCCGGGCGACCGCTGGTCGCCCCAGACGCGGTCCAGCAGCCGGTCGATGGTGACGACGGTGTTCGCGTCGGCCAGCAGCACGCCCAGCACGTGGCGCTGGAGGGCGTGGCCGAGGTCGAGCGCCCGGCCGTCGACGTACACCTCCACCTCGCCGAGGAGGCGGGTGCTCACCGCCATGTCCCGGCTCCTCCCCGGTGCGCGCGGACGGGCGCCGGCGGCGGCGCGGTGGTGCTCCGTGGTGGGCGCGGCATCGCGAATCCTCTCCTCCTGGCCCTCGCCCGGGACGCGGCGTGGCGGCGCGTCGCGGGGCTGACGGGGGTCGGTGAGGACACCGAATCCGTCCGATCCGGTGTCCGACAACACCGGCTGACCGGCCCGGACACGTCCAGGACGCGTCCCGGACACCGCCTCTGGCGGGTGGTCGGGGCGCCGGCGGAAAAGGCGAATGCCGAGTGGTCTGGTCCGCCGGGTGCCATCCTGGGTGCGGCAGCGCACAGCGCCGGCGCGGCGGGGGCCGCGCGGTACCGCTCAGGAGGTGGGGGAGATGGGCGCCGAACCGTGGTGGATTCCACCCGACACCGACAACCCGGCGGAGTTCGTCGCCGCGCTGGGCGAGCTGCGCCGCCGGACCGGCCTGAGCTACCGCGAGCTGGAGCGCCGCGCGTCCCGGGCGGGCGACGTGCTCCCGACCTCCACGCTCAACACCGCCCTGACCCGCAACACCCTGCCCAGCAAGCAGGTGGTGGTCGCGTTCCTGCGCGCCGCCGGCGCCACGGCCGACACGGTCACGGCCTGGACCGCGGCCCGTGCCGCGCTCGCCGCCGACCGGGCACCCGCGACCACCGCCGCGGTCACGCGTGAAGACGGCAGACCGGCCGGACCACCGCGGAGCGCCTTACCCGAGCCGCCCTCGGTTCCCGACCGGGCGGCTCCTCACCGGGACGTTCCCGACCAGGCGGCTCCCGACCAGGCAGTTCCCCTTCGGGCAGTTCCCCGCCAGGCGACTCCCCGTCCGGCGACCCGCCCGCGACACCGGGCCGCCCTGCCGACGGCGGCGGCCGTGCTGTGCTCGCTGCTCCTCGCCGTGCTGGCGGCCTCCACCCCGGACCGCCGCCCCGCGACCGGCACGGACGCCGACGGGGACCTCACCCGGCCCGCCACCACCTCCCAGGTCACGTCCGAACTCGCCGCGCCGCCCGAGGAGACCGCGACGGGCGAGCCGGTGAACGCCGTGGTCGACGACCGGCCGCCCGCCGTGCCGCAGCGGGGTGGCGGCGACCCCCAGCGACCGCGCCCGCCGGTGACGACACCGCCGCCGACCGGCACGACCACCTCGTCCCCGCTCCCGCCGACCACCACGCCCACACCCACCACCACGGTCCCGCCGGCGCCGACGACGTCCTCCGCCGCCCCCTGCGAACCGCCCACCGCCTGCACGGACCCGGTCGGCCAGACCGGGCACCGCGCCCGGCGGTGATCGGTCAGGAATGGAGAAGCGCAGGTCACCGGGCCGCGCCTAGCGTTCCCGGCATGACCTCCATCGACGCCGTCACCCTCGAAGTCGCCGACCCCACCGCCGCCGAGCGCTTCTACGCTACGGCTTTCGGCCCGGACGTCCCGCTGCGCCTGCGCGCCTCGCGGGAACCCACCACCGGCTTCCGGGGTTTCACCCTGTCCCTCCTCGTGCCCCAGCCGGCCGACGTCCACGCCCTGGTCGACGCCGCCGTCGGCGCCGGGGCCTCGGTGCTCAAGCCCGTCGCGAAGTCGATGTGGGGCTGCGGCGGGGTCGTGCAGGCCCCGGACGGGACGATCTGGAAGGTCGCCACCTCGGCCAGGAAGGACACCGGCCCGGCCACCCGCCGGGTCGAGGGCGTCGTGCTCCTGCTGGGTGTCGCGGACGTCGCCGCGAGCAAGCGCGCCTACCTCGAACGGGGCTTCACCGCGGCCAAGAGCTTCGGCCGCGTGTACGTCGAGTTCGCGGCCGGGTCGGGCCCCGTCAAGTTGGCCCTGTACCGGCGGCGGTCACTGGCCAAGGACGCCGGCGTCGCCCCGGAGGGCACCGGGTCGCACCGGATCGCGATCGTCGGCGCCCGCGAGCCGTTCACCGACCCGGACGGGTTCGCCTGGGAGCCCGCCGCCGTCACGACCCCGTCGTGACGACCCCGTCCGGTCGCCGCCGCCGTGGCGCGTCCCGGACCCGGCGCGCTCCGGCGGCGGGCGCCGGCCTGATCCACCAGGGCGCGAGTTGGCGCGGTCGCCGCGCGATCGCGTCGAGGACCAGGCCCGTGGTGTCCGACCGGGTCAGGCCGAGCGCCCGCCGCAGGGGCGAGGCCGGTTCGTTGGAGGCGGAGCGCACGAACCCGGTGTAGATGCCGGTGATCGCCACGCCGGTGGTGCGCGCCTCCCGCGCCAGGCCGCGGAACCAGGCGTCGAACGCGGCGCGCGCCGCCCGGTGGTCGCCCCACCACGGCGGCACGGGCAGGCGGGCGCCGGCGTCGAAGACGGCGATCAGGTGGGCCGAGCCGCGGGTCCTCATCGAGGGCAGCAGGGCGCGGATGAGCGTGGTCGGGCCCGCGAAGTGCGCGGTGAACAGGTGGTGGCCCTCCCGCGCCCGGTGGCGGGACCGGGACGCCGCCCGCCGGACCGGCCCGCTCGCGTGGTGGACCAGGACGTCGACGCCCCCGTGCTCGTCGAGCACCCGCTCGGCGAGTTCCCGCATGGCGCCGGGGACGGCCGGGTCGACGAAGTAGCGGACCACCGGCTCGTGCGGTTCGCAGGCGGGCACGACGACCTGCTCGGTCGGGTGTGCGGTGACGAGGACCTTCGCGCCGGCGTGGGCCAGCTGCCAGGCGGGCGCCTCGGCGGTGGCGCCCGCCACCCCGGTCACCAGGACCGTCCGGCCGGACAGGGCGTGGCGGAGCTGGGCGTCACCCATGCGAATCCTCACCCATGCGAATCCTCCTCGGCCGGGGGCTGCCCGCCGTCGACCGCCGCAGCCCGCCGGAATGATCCACGCCGGCTCGTGTGACGGGCCATTCCCCGGACGCATGACGGGGTGCTCACCGCTCGTGCCCGAGGCCCGTCGCGTCGCACGGCCGGTCGTGATCACCTCATCAGGTGGGTTGGTCGCCACCCGCGTGTGACGCCCGCGGCGACGTCGCGCCCGGCGGTCCGGGGTGAAGTACCGTCTCGCTCGCACGGCGGACGGTGCGGCGGACCCGGGGTTCGAAGGGCTTTTCAGGATGTCCGACCAGGACGGCGGCGAGTTCGCGGGCAGCGGCGCCCGGGGCGCCGCGTGCCGCATGGGCGGTCTGGACGCCCTCCTGTGGCGCGTCCAGGAGGACCCGGCGCTGCGGTCGCCGATGACGTTGGTGGGCGTCCTGGACGGCGCTCCCGACTGGGACGCGTTCCTCGCCGAGCACGAGCGGTACCTGAGGCTGGTGCCCCGGCTCGGCCTGCGGGTGTTCGACGGCCCGCTGAAGGTCGGGTTCCCGAGGTGGGGGCCGGACCCGGGGTTCGACCTGGGCTACCACGTGCGGCGGGTGCGGCTGCCCGCCCCCGGCGGCCTGGGCGCGTTGACGGCGTTGGCGCGCACGGTGGCCCAGAGCCCGTTCGACCTGCACCGGCCGCTGTGGGAGTCGGTGCTGGTGGAGGACGTCGGCGGGGGTCGCGCGGGCTGCGTGCTGAAGCTGCACCACAGCGTCGCGGACGGCATCGGCGTCGCCGGCATGGCGGAGCTGCTGTTCGAGCCGGACCCGGACGCGCGCCGGCGGGCCGACGAGCGCGCCGCGGCCCTGGCCCGTGAGGCGGAGGCGTCCCGGGCGGCCGGCGGGTCGGCGGCCGAGGCGGTCGCCGACGCGATCAGGGCGGGGAGCCGGCTGCTGGGCGTGGCGGCGCACCCGGTGCGCGCGGTGCGGGGCGCGGGCGCGGTGGTCAGGTCGCTGGTGCACGCGCTGTCCCCTGTGGACGTCCCGGTGTCGCCCCTGCTGCGCGGGCGCGGTGGCCCGTGGCGGTTCCTGCCGCTGGACGTCCCGCTCGACGCCCTGCGCGGCGCGGCGCACGCGGTCGGGGGGACGGTGAACGACGCGCTGGTCGCCGCGGTGCTCGGCGCGCTGCGCCGCTACCACGGGCACTTCGGGGTTGAGCAGGCCGCGATGCCCGTGGCGATCGCGCTGGGGCGGCAGGGCGCGCAACACCCGCGCAGCGGCAACGACTTCTCCTTCGCCCGGGTGCCCGCGCCGGTGGGCGAGGCCGACCCGGCGCGGCGGATGCGCGCGGTGGGCGAACTCGTCGGCGGGGTGCGGGGCGAGCAGTCGGCGGGCAAGCCGGCCAGGTTCGCCGGGGTGGCGGCGCTGCTGCCGACCGCGGTGCTCACGCCGGTCGTGCGGAAGGTGGCCCACGGGGTGGACGTGCACATCAGCAACGTCCGCGGACCGGCGCGGCCCCTGGCGCTGGCGGGGCGGCGGCTGCTGGCCTGCTACCCGTTCGGCCCGCTGCCGGCGACCGCGGTGTGCGTGTCGATGGGCTCCTACGCGGGCACGTGCTGGGTCGGCGTCAACGTCGACACCGCCGCCGTCACCGACCCGGACCTGTTCGCCCGCTGCCTGGCCGAGGGGTTCGACGAAGTCCTCGCCGAGCCCGTACCGCGGCACGACCCGGCAGGCGAACCGCGTCGAGGGGGACCTGACCGATGACGGCGACCGGCGATGGCGCGAACGGCAGTCCGACCGACCCCACCCCCGAGGAGATCGGGGCCAACTACGACCGGTTCACCGACCTGTACGGGATGATCATCGGAGACGTGGGCGTGCACCTCGGCCTGTGGTCCGAACCCGGTGAACGCGCGCCCGCCGCCACGCTCGGCGACCTGGCCAACAGGGCGCAGGAGCGGCAGACGGAGCACCACATCAGGACGCTCCGGCTCAAGGCGGGCGAGCACCTGCTGGACATCGGCTGCGGCACCGGCGTGCCCGCGGTCCGGGTGGCCCAGCGCACCGGTGCCCGCGTCACCGGCGTCAACGTCAGCCGCGAGCACCTCGCCAGGGCCGAGGCGGTGGCCCGGTCGGAGGGCGTCCACGACCGCGTCGAGTTCCGCTACGGCAACGCCATGGACCTCGACTTCCCGGACGGGTCGTTCGACGCCGCGCTGTCGATCGAGGTGTTCGTCCACCTGTCCGACCGGCCGAGGGCGTTCCGCGAGGCCGCCCGGGTGCTGCGGCCCGGCGGTCACTTCCTGATGAGCGACTTCACCCTGCGCGGCACCCCCGACGAGGACGAGCTGGACGCCTACCTGCGGGTCTGGCGCTGCGTGCGGCCGACCACGCCCGCGGAGACCATCACGTGGGCGGCCGACGCGGGCTTCGAGCTGGCCGGGGTCGAGGACATGACGCAGAACTGCGCGTTCACCGGCGACCTGATGTCCCTGCTCTACGCCGACCGGCACGACGAGATCGTCGAGCGCTACGGGCCGGAGCCGGTCGCGGAGTTCGACCCGCTGGTGCCGCTGATGCGCTCCTGCGTCCGGGACCACCTCGGTTCCTACCTGTTCCTCTTCCGCAAACCCGCCGGGGCCTGACGGGACACCGCCGAGGTCACCCGATCCTCGGCGACCCTCAGCCGGCCTCGGTGGCCTCGTCGTCGCAGGTGGCGCGCAGCAGGTCGTCGCGGGCGCGGGCGACCCGCGACCGGATGGTGCCGACCGGGCAGCCCGAGACCTCGGCCGCCTCGGCGTAGGGCAGGCCCAGCACCTGGGTCAGCACCAGCGCCTCCCGGCGGTCCGGGTCCAGCCCGTCCAGCAGCAGGTTCAGCTCCACCACGCCCTCGAAGCCGGTGTCGGCGGCCTTCCGGTCGGCCTCCTGCGCCCAGTCCGCGCCGGCGGACAGGCGCGGTCGCGACCGCGCCGTGCGGATCTGGTCGACCACGACGCGGCGGGCGATGGCCAGCAGCCACGTGCGCGCGGAGGACCGCCCGGCGAAGCGGCGCAGGCTGGTCAGGGCGCGGGCGTAGGTCTCCTGGGCGAGGTCGTCGGCCGCGCCGACGTCGGCGAGGTGCGCGATGAACCGCCACACGTCGCGTTGGGTGGCCCGGACGAACCGCTCCAGGGCGTCCCGGTCACCGGTGCGGGCCCGGAGCGCCCAGCGCGTCACCTCGTCGTCGGGTGCTGTCACGATTCCGGATGGTAACCACCCGGTGCCGGGAACTCGTGGGCCGAACGGGCCGACTACTGGGACGTGGACTGCCGACCCCGCCGCCGCCCTCGCCGCGAAGCGCTGTCCGCGCCGGCCCCGGTCGGCGCGGTGCCCGCCGGCG
>NZ_JBHWIE010000364.1:0-6926 GCF_042732085.1 Actinosynnema sp. NPDC059797 | reverse complement strand
CCATGGGGCACATCTCGGCGGCGTCGATCAGGGCGTCGCTCGGCGCCACCTCCGGGTTCGGCGCGTGCGCCTTGCCGTCCCGGATCTCGATCTCGTGCGGCGCGGTGCCGGCGCACACGCCGGTGCCGATGCACGCCTGCCGGTCGACCGCGACCTTCCAGATCGCCTCGGTCGTGCTCACCACTTCACCCGGAGCATCTTGGGGCCGCGCACCAGCAGGCCCTTCTTCCACTCGACGCCCTCGTCGCCCTCGGCGAGGTCGAGGTCGGGGAAGCGGCTGGTGATGACCTCCAGGGCGACCTGGAGCTCCATGCGGGCGAGCTGCGCGCCCAGGCAGTGGTGCGGGCCGTGGCCGAACGCGACGTGCGGGTTGTTGGCCCGGCGGAAGTCGACGTCCTCCGGGTTGGTGAAGATCTCCGGGTCGCGGTTGGCGCCGGGCAGCGAGACCAGGATGGGCTCGCCGGCCTTGACCACCACGTCGCCGAGCTTGACGTCCTCGGTGGCGTAGCGCGGGAACATCGCGGCGGGGTTGAGCGGGATGAGCCGCAGCAGCTCCTCGACCGCGTTCGGGATCAGGCCCGGCTCGGCCTTGAGCAGCTCGAAGTGCTCGCGGCTCTTGAGCAGCGCGTAGACGAAGTTCGGGATGTGCGTGGACACCGTCTCCGAACCGGTCAGCAGCAGGCCGACGCCGGTGATCGACAGCAGCTCCTGCTCGGTGAGCACGTCGTCGTTGTCGCGGGCCTTGACCAGCGCGCCGAGCAGGTCGTCGGTCGGCTCCGCGCGGCGCTGGGCGATGAGCGCGCCCATGTAGCCGAACAGCTCCTCGACCAGCGACATGATCGGCTGGGCGGTGCTGGTCAGGCCCTCGGTCCACACGCGGAACTTGGCGCGGTCCTCGAAGGGCACGCCCAGCAGCTCGCAGATCACGATGATCGGGAAGGGCAGCGCGAAGTGCTCGACCAGGTCGGCGGGCGAGCCCTTGGTGACCATGTCGTCGAGGAACTCGTTGGCGATGCGCACCGCGCCCTCGCGCATCTCGTTGACGCGGCGGGCGGTCAGGGCCTTGCCGGCGAGCTTGCGCAGCCGGGTGTGGTCCGGCGGGTCGAGGCCGATGATGCCCTCGTACGTCATCTCCTCGCGGGTGCGGGGCTGGTCCTGGCCCTGCGCCGCGGCCCGGCTGAAGCGCGGGTCGGTCAGCACCGTCTTGACGTCCTCGTACCGGGTGGCGAGCCACGAGACCTCGCCGAACGGCAGCTTGACGCGGCTGACCGGCTCGTCCCGGCGCAGTGCCCCGTACAGGGGGTCGATGTCGATCCCCGGTTCCTCGCTGAACGGGTACGCGCGCACCTGCTGGGTTGCTGTCATTCTTTTCTCCTCCGGGTGCGCCGGTCGGACGACCGGCGCGCTCCACACGCCCAAATGAGGTTTGCCCGGAAGCTGGTCCGCGACCGCTCGCCGCGTCGAAAAGCCTGCCCCGGCACGATGGGGAAAGCCTAATCACGCGCGGGAACCTCCTCACACCCCCGGAACGCCCCTACGTTCCCCCTATCGGCGGCAACCGCCCCGCCACCTCGCACCGGAGGGCCGTGACCAGCGCCGGTGACGCGCGATACACCCGTTCGGGTGGGGTTTCCGGGGGTGGTGAGGGGTGGTGCAGGGGCCGGACTAGGGGTTCCGGCGGCCACTTTCGCACTAGGGTCGGACCGCAGGGCCACCGCTGACCTTCCAGCCATTCGACGCGTTCTCCGGCGTACCGCGACCGCCCGGTCGCGGTGGTCGTCGAGTCCGCATTCCCGCCCTGCGAATCGAACCCCGAAACCCGGGATGCCCGAAACGGAAGGTGTTTGCGCATGTCCCTGTTGGCCGCGGAGTCCTCCCGCTTCCGCTCGTTCGGCCCCCACCACGTGGACGAGGTCGCCTCGCGCTACGCGCTGCCCGCCCACCTGCTGGACAGCGTCCGGGTGATCTCCCAGGTGCTGCCGTTCCGCGTCAACGAGTACGTGCTGTCGCACCTGGTGGACTGGAGCCGCATCCCGGACGACCCGATCTTCCAGCTCGTGTTCCCCCAGCGGGGGATGCTCGCCGACGCCGACGAGCGCGAGCTGTCCGTCCTGCTGCGCGAGGGCCGCAAGAAGGAGCTGCGCGAGGCGGTGAGCCGCATCCGCGCCGGCCTCAACCCGCACCCGTCCGGCCAGATGCAGCTCAACGTGCCGAGCCTGGAGGGCACGCAGCTCCCGGGCATGCAGCACAAGTACCGCGAGACGGTGCTGTACTTCCCGCAGCAGGGCCAGACGTGCCACGCCTACTGCACCTACTGCTTCCGCTGGGCGCAGTTCGTCGGCGACGCGGACCTGCGGTTCGCCGCGCCGGGCCCCGAGCAGCTGATCCGCTACCTGCGCAACCACCCGGCCGCGACCGACGTGCTGGTCACCGGCGGCGACCCGATGATCATGAGCACCGAGCGGCTGCGCTCGCACCTCGAGCCGATCCTGGACGTCGACACCGTGCGCACGATCCGCATCGGCACGAAGTCCGTGGCCTACTGGCCCTACCGGTTCACCACCGACTCCGACGCCGACGACGTGCTGCGCCTGTTCGAGCAGGTCGTGGCGTCGGGCCGGGCGCTCGCGGTGATGGCGCACTTCAGCCACCCGCGCGAGCTGGAGACGGCGCAGGCCAGGCTGGCGCTGTCCCGGATCCGCTCCACCGGCGCGATCGTGTACTGCCAGGCGCCGCTGATCAGGCGGGTGAACGACGACTCGCGCGTCTGGGCGGAGATGTGGCGCGGCCAGCTCGCCGCGGGCCTGGTGCCCTACTACATGTTCGTCGAGCGCGACACCGGCCCCAAGGAGTACTTCAAGGTGCCCCTGGGTCGCGCGGTCGAGATCTTCCAGGCGGCCTACCGCACCCTGCCGGGCCTGGCCCGCACCGTCCGCGGCCCGTCCATGTCGGCCACCCCGGGCAAGGTCCTGGTCGACGGGATCGAGGAGGACCTCGACGGGAAGCACTTCCGGCTGCGCCTCGTGCAGGCCCGCGACCCCGAGCTGGTCGGCCGCCCGTTCCGGGCCCGGTACTCGGAGCACGCGGCCTGGCTGGACGAGCTGGAGATCGACCCGGCGACACCGGCCGACATCCTGGCCGCGGTCACCGGCACCAAGACGCCGGTCCGCTGACCCCGTCCGCCGACGACGAAAGGTTCGCTGTGGTCATCCGGAAGATCTCGCCCAACCTGGCCCTGGACCACCAGGTGTCGCTGCGCCGGGCCGCCGGCGAGCCGATCGTGCACCTGGGGTTCGGTGAGGCCCGCCTGCCCGTGTTCCCCGGCCTGGTGGAGCGGTTGACCGCGGGCGCGGGCCGCAACTCCTACGGGCCCGTGCCCGGCTACCCGGGCGTGCTGCGCGCCGTGGCGGGCTACTTCGCCCGCCGCGACCTGCCCACGACGGAGGAGCAGGTCATCGTGGCGCCGGGCAGCAAGGCGCTGCTCATGGCGCTCCAGCTCGTCGTGCCCGGCGACGTCCTGCTGACCGAGCCCTGCTGGGTCACCTACGCGCCCCAGGCGCTGGAGGCGGGCAAGCGCGTGATCGGCGTGCCGATCCCGGCCGAGTGCGGCGGCGTGCCGGACCCGGACGCCCTGCGCGAGGCCGTCCGCGCCGCCCGCGCCGAGGGCGCCAACCCGAAGATCGTCGTGCTCACCGCGCCGGACAACCCCACCGGCACCACGGCCACCCCCGACCTGGTGCGCCGCATCTGCGCGGTCGCCGAGGACGAGGACCTGCTGCTGGTCTCCGACGAGATCTACCGCGACCTCGTGCACGACCCGGGGTTCGAGTACCTCAGCCCGGCCGAGGTCGCGCCGTCCCGGACGGTCGTCGTCACCGGCCTGAGCAAGAGCCTCGCCCTGGGCGGCTGGCGCATCGGCGCGGCCCGCTTCCCCGCCGACGAGGCGGGCCTGCGGATGCGCGCGGACGTGGCCTCGGTGGCCAGCGAGATCTGGTCCACCCTGGCCGGTCCCATGCAGGAGGTCGCCGAGTACGCGTTCGACGAGCCGGCCGAGCTGGTCGCCCGCCGCGACGCCGACGCCCGCCTGCACGGCGCCCTGGCGCGGGCGGTGCAGGACATCGTGGTCAAGGCCGGCGCGCTGTCCCGCCCGCCGACCGGCGGCTTCTACGTCTACCCCGACTTCGAGCCGCTGCGCGAGCGGCTGGCCCACGAGGGCGTCGTCGACGGCGAGTCCCTCCAGGAGCACCTGGTCAGCCGCTACGGCGTGGCGGTGCTGGCGGGCGTCCACTTCGGCGACGACCCCCGGGCGCTGCGCTTCCGCGCCGCGACCAGCGTGCTCTACGGCGACACGCCCGAACTCCAGCACGCGGCCATGGCGGCGGCGGACCCGACTACCGTGCCGCACGTGGCCGAGGCACTGGCGTCGATCGAGCTGGCCTTCACCCTGTCGAAGGCGGCTGTGCGATGACCGCGATCGCGTTCCCCGGCATGGGGCCCGTCAAGTTCGCGGACGTGGCCAAGTTCATGCTGATCAACCCGTTCGCCCGCGAGCTGCTGCGCACCGCCGACGAGGTGCTGGGCCGCGACCTGTTCGCCGCCCTGCGCGACAGCACGTCCGACTACGCCGAGGCCGCCCAGGTGGCGTTCCTGGTCAACAGCGTGGCCCTGGCCCGCTGGGCGGAGGACCGCTTCGGGTTCGAGCCGAGCTTCTGCACCGGCGCCAGCTTCGGCGGCAAGGCGGCGGCGGTCCACTCCGGGGCGCTCAGCGCGGAGGAGGGCATCTGGCTCACCGCCGAGCTGGTCCGCGTGGAGACGGAGTACTTCGCCGAGCAGCACGGCGACGTGGTGACGCTCTCGTTCGCCCGCACGCCCCGGGCCGAGCTGGACCTGGTGCTCGCCGAGCTGGACGACTGGCACGAGATCTCCTGCTACGTCGACGAGGACTTCTACATGGTCTCGCTCAAGCGGGACCGGCTCGCCTGGTTCCAGCAGCGCCTGAAGTCGGCGGGCGGCCTCCCCCTGTACGAGATGGACCCGCCGATGCACGTCAGCGCCTTCGCCGGCCTGCGCGACCGCGTCGAGCGGGAGCTGTTCCCGCGGCTGTCCTTCCGGGACCCGGCCACCCCGGTGATCGCCGACCAGGACGGCTCGGTGCGCACCACCGCCGACGGCGTGCGGGCGATCCTGCTCGACGGCGTGGTCCGGCCGGTGCGCTGGCCCGAGGTCGTGCGGTCGCTGCGGGCCGAGGGCGTCACGACCCTCTGCGTGGCCGGGCAGGACGCCCTGTTCGGCCGGGTGGCCTGCACCACCAACAACTTCAAGGTGATCGCGGCGAGCCCGCGCCTGGCGATGCAGCCGCACAAGCGCCCGGCCCTCAGGAGGGCTGCATGACCGAGAACGAAGCCGTGCTGCACGCCCGCTTCCTGCGGGGCCTGCGCCTCGCGCCCGGCAACACCGCCCTCCACCTGGAGGACGGCCGCACCGTGACCTACGAGGAGCTGCACGAGCTGGCCCTCTCGTGGGCCGGCGCGCTGCTCGCCGGCGCCGACGCGCCGCCCCGGGCGATCGGCGTCCTCGCCGACAAGACCCTGGAGTCCTACGCGGGCCTGCTCGCCGTGCTCTACACGGGCGCCATCGCGGTGCCCCTGCACCCGGACTTCCCCGCCCAGCGCACGCGCCACATGCTGGAGGCGTCGAAGGTGTCCGCGGTGGTGGCCGACGCGCCGGGCCTGGCCGCGCTGGGCAAGCTGGGCGTCGACCTGCCCGTGCTGGCGCCCTCCGCGGCGCCCGTCACGGGCAGGCCCCTGGACGAGCCGGTCGCCGTCTCGCCGAAGGACCTGGCGTACATCCTGTTCACCTCGGGCTCGACCGGCCGCCCCAAGGGCGTGCCCATCACGCACGCCAACGCGGACCACTACTTCTCGATCCTCGAACAGCGCTACGACTTCACCCCCGAGGACCGCTTCTCGCAGTCGTTCGACCTGAACTTCGACTGCGCGATGTTCGACCTGTTCTGCGCGTGGGGCGCGGGCGCGCAGACGCACCCGGTGCCCGGCGCCGCCTACCGCGACCTGCCCGGCTTCCTCGCCGACCGGGCCCTGACGGTCTGGTTCTCCACCCCCTCGGCCATCACCCTGGTCCGCCGCATGGGCGGCCTGTCGCCGAACTCGATGCCCGGCCTGCGCTGGAGCTTCTTCGCGGGCGAGGCGCTGCGCGCGGCCGACGCCGAGGACTGGCTGGCCGCCGCGCCCGCGTCCACCCTGGAGAACATCTACGGGCCGACGGAGCTGACCGTCACCATCACCGGCCACCGCTGGACCTCCGACACGCCGGCGCTGTGCCTCAACGGCCTGGTGCCGATCGGCGAGGTCCACGAGGGCCACGACCACCTGCTCCTCACCGAGGACGGCGGGGAGTCGGACACCGAGGGCGAGCTGTGCATCACCGGCCCGCAGATGACGTCCGGCTACCTGGACTCGTCGGACGACGAGGGCCGCTTCCTGCTCCACGACGAGCGCCGCTGGTACCGGACGGGCGACCGCGTCCGCCGGCACCCCGACGGCACGCTGGTGTACCTGGGCCGGCTCGACTCCCAGGTGCAGCTGGCCGGCTGGCGCGTCGAGCTGGCCGAGGTGGAGCACGCCCTGCGCGCCTGCGAGGGCGTGCTGGACGCGGTCGCGGTGACCCGCCCGACGGACACGGGCCTGGAGCTGGTCGTCTACTACACCGGCACGCCCACCCCGGCCCGGCTGCTGTCGAAGGAGCTGCGGGACGTGCTGCCGAAGGGCATGCTGCCCCGCGAGTACCGCCACGTCGAGGAGTTCCCGCTCAACTCCAACCGCAAGGTCGACCGGGGCGCGCTGGCCAGGCTCGCGGCCGAGGGCTGATCGGACCGGAGCCGGCAGGTCGGGCGGGACGCTGATCCC
>NZ_JBHWIE010000363.1:0-6932 GCF_042732085.1 Actinosynnema sp. NPDC059797 | reverse complement strand
CGCGACGACCGGGCGTCGTTCGCGCGGCTGTCCGCCGCGATCGCCTGCCGCTCCGTCGTCTTCGTCGGCCTGGGCGCGTTCCTCGCCCTGCACGCCCGGCAGCAGGTCGGCGGGACGACCGCGGTCGCCACCGCGGCCCTGTTCCTGTTCTACGCCGGCGGCGCGGTCGGCACCGTGCTCGGGGGCCGGCTGTCCGCCCGGTTCGGCAGGCTCCGCGTCGTGCGCTGGTCCTACGCCCTGACCGCGCCGGCCGTCGCCGGCGTCGTGCTCGTGCCCGGACCGCCGCTCCTGCTGTTCGCGGCGGTCACCGCGGTGGGCCTGTCGGTACCGTTCCCGCTGCACATCACGCTCGGCCAGGACTACCTGCCGCGCCACCCCGGCACCGCGAGCGGGGTGACGCTCGGCCTCGCGGTGAGCGTCGGCGGCGTCGCGGGACCGCTGGTCGGCGCGCTCGCCGACGCGACCTCCCTGCGGACGGCCCTGGTCCCGCTGATCGCGCTGCCCGCGCTGGGGTGGCTCTTCCTCCGCCGGCTGCGCGAGCCCGACCGCCCGGTGGAGGTGGCGGTCCGGGCGTAATCCGGGTGCGCCGACCCCGGCGCCCGACCTACCCTGGGGTCGTGATGCAGCACCTGTTCTTCCTCTGAGGGACGACGCCTCCACCGGTACCGCGAACCGCCGTACCGGACTTCGCCCTTCCCGCTCATCACCTCTCGCGGAGGCAATTCCCCATGTCGTCCCAGCTCTCGCCCGCGCTCGTGCGCGCGGCACACGTCCGCGCGTCGGACGTCCACGTCTCCTTCGGCGGACGGCCCGTGCTCGTCGGCGTCGACCTCGTCGCCGCGCCGGGCGACCGGGTCGCCGTGGTCGGCGAGAACGGCCGCGGCAAGTCCACCCTGCTCCGGGTGCTCGCCGGCGACCTGCCCGCCGACCGCGGGCAGGTGCGCCGCGCGGGCTCGGTCGGGGTCGCCGACCAGCAGTTGCCGCTCGGTCCCACCGCCACCGTCGGGGACCTGGTGGACCTCGAACTGGCCGCCGCGCGCGCCGCCCTGACCCGCCTGGAACGCGCCGGCGACGCGCTCGCCGAGGGCCGTCCCGGCGCGGACGACGCCTACGCCGCCGCGCTCGCGGAGGTCGAGGCGCTGGACGCGTGGGACGCCGACCGGCGGGTGGAGGTCTCGCTGGCCGCGCTGGACGCGGTCACCGACCGCGCCCGCCCGCTCGGCGCCCTCTCGGTGGGGCTGCGCCACCGGGTGCGGCTGGCCTGCCTGCTCGGCGCCGGGCACGCCGTGCTGCTGCTCGACGAGCCGACCAACCACCTCGACGCGGGCGGGCTCGACCACCTCACCGAGCGGTTGCGCGCCCACCCCGGCGTGGTCGTGCTGGTCAGCCACGACCGGGCGCTGCTCGCCGACGTGGCCACCACCGTGGTCGACCTCGACCCGTCCGACGACGGCAGGCCGCGGGTCCACGGCGGTGGCTACGCCGCCTACGTCGAGGGCCGCCGCGCCGAGCGCGCCCGCTGGGAGGCCCGCCACGCCGAGCAGGTCGCCGAGCGGCAGCGCCTGGCCGACGACCTGTCCGCGGCGCGGAACCGGCTGCGCGACAACTGGCGGCCGGACAAGGGCCACGGCAGGCACACCCGCGCCACCCGCGCGCCGGGCCTGGTCCGGGCCGTGCGCCGGCGGCAGGAGGAGCTGGCCGCCCACGTGGTGGCGGTGCCGCCGCCACCGACCCGGTTCGCGATGCCCGACCTGCCCGGCCACCCCGGCACGACCCTGCTGCGGGCCGCCGCGGTGACCGTGGCCGGCCGGCTCGCGCGCCCGGTCGACCTGGCGCTGGAGGCCGGGGACCGGCTGGTGGTGACCGGGCCCAACGGCGCGGGCAAGTCCACCCTGCTGGCGGTGCTGGCGGGCGACCTGGAGCCGGGCGCGGGCGAGGTCACCCGCGCCCCGTCGGCGCGCGTCGGGCGGTTGGGCCAGGAGTCCGACCCGCCGGGCGGGCGCACGGCGGCCGAGCTGTACGACGAACGGCTCGCCCGGTCGGGTGAGCCCGGCCCGGGGCTGGGCGAGCTGGGCCTGCTCGGCGGCCACGACGCCCGCCGGCCGGTGTCCGAGCTGTCGGTCGGCGCCCGGCGGCGGCTGGACCTGGCCCTGGTGCTGGCCGACCGCCCGCACGTGCTGCTGCTGGACGAGCCGACCAACCACCTGTCGGCCGCGCTCGTCGACGAGCTGACCGCCGCGCTCGGGTCCACCCCGGCCGCGGTGGTGATCGCCACGCACGACCGGCAACTGCTGCGCGACACGGCCTCCTGGCCGCGGCTGGCCCTGTGAGACCGGGACCGTCCACAGCGGAACCGCGGTTCACCCGCCGGCGAACCGGAATTCGAGCAGGCAGCGCTGGTCGGTCAGCTCGGTCACGCCGTCGAGGACCAGGCCGTGCGGCGCGGCGAGCGCGCGGAACTCGTCGAGCCGGCGCTCGCGACCGCCGAAGATCACGAGCATGGCCAGGTCGTACTCGCTCTCGGCCCGCAGCCCGCCGACCGCCTCGACGACCAGGACGCGCCCGGACGGCTGGGCGGCCTCGGCGCAGCGGCCCAGGACGAGGTGGGCGTGCTCGTCGTCCCAGTCGTGGAGGATGTCGACCAGCAGGTAGGCGTCGGCCCCGGGCGGGAGCGGGTCGAAGAAGCTGCCCGCCGTCACCCGCGCCCGCTCGTCGAGGCCGTGGGCGTGGAAGGTCCGGCGGGCGCCGGCGGCGGTCTCCTCGAGGTCGACCAGGTGGCCGCGCACCCCGGGGTGCGCGGCCAGGATCGCGGCGAGCAGGCCGCCCCGGCCGCCGCCCACGTCGACGACGGTGCCGAACCGGGACCAGTCGACGCCGGCCACGAACCGCGGCAGCTGCTCCCGGAACCGGTGGGTCATCTGCCGGTCGAACGACTCGCGGAGGCCCGGGTGCTCCTCCAGGTCGGCCCAGAAGTCCCGCCCGTAGTGCTGCGGGTAGGCGGCCCGGCCGGTGGTGACGCTGTGCGCGAGTTCGACGAAGGCCAGGTCGGCGCGCCCGCCGGCGGCGTCCAGGTGCAGGCGGTCGACCAGGCCGTTGCCGGCGTCGGCGCGGAGGTTCTCGCCGAACTCGCTCGTCCGGTGGCCGGTGGGGGTGCGCTCGACGACCCCGAGGGTCACGAGGTGGTTCAGCAGGAGCCCGAGCGCGACCGGGTCGACGCCGAGGTCGGCCGCGAGTTCGCCGGTGGGGGAGCCGTCGCCGAGCAGCCGGTCCGGCAGGCCCAAGGTCACCGCGACCCGGAGCGCCATCGGGGTGGCCAGCCCGGCCATGCGGAGGATCGCGTGCGCATCGTCTTCTACCACGTGAACCGACTTTGTCAGGCGTGTCAACGGGAATTCGGCCGCGTCACCCGAACGGGACCGGCAGGTGGTGTCTCGATCAGGTGAGGCCCCCGGTGCGGATCATGACCCCCATGACCAACGCCCCGACCGACCGGCGCGAACAGTTGGTCGCGCTGCTGACCGTCCACGCCATGACCGACGAGCAGGCCCGCGAGCACGACCACCCGCTGATCCGGGCGCAGGCCCGGATGGAACCCCAGAACCGGCGCGTGGCCGACATGTGGCTGCTCAACCGCCTGACGGTGCGCCACCGCGAGCTGGGCTGGCGCGGCACGCCGCCCACCTACACCGAGGTCCTGGCCTACCGCGCGGAGCAGGCCGAGGCCGCCCGGGAGTCGGAATCGGCCTGAGCGGTCGCGCCCGGACCGCCGGATGCCGCGCCGGTGGGCGGGACGGCCCCCGCCCACCGGCGCCCGCGTCACGGCGTCGTGGTGAAGACGACGTCGACCCAGAAGTTGTGACCCGTGCTGGTCCTCGGGAACGCCGGGTAGCCCTGGATCCGGCCGGACATCCCGTTGGGTTCGGCGGGCGCGACGAGCTGCGGCGTGGTGACGCCACCGGACCGGAAGTAGCCGGTGTTCTCGGAGTAGTTGCCCTGCGTCGTCTCGTACCAGGCCAGGTAGGTCGTGCCCGCCGTGACCGGCACCGGCTCGGCGAAGGTCAGCGACTGCCACCCCGACGTCGTCTCGTCGGTGAAGTCGGCGGAGGCCAGCCCGGTGCCGTCCGGCAGGGACAGCCCGCCGACGTGCCGGCCGCCGTTGGCCGCGGACTTGTGGTACTTCACGCCCGTCACGAAGCCGTCCGAGGTCGGGGTGAAGGTGACGCCGAGGGTGATCCCGCCGTAGTAGGTCTGCTGCGGCACCTGCGGTATCGACGCCTCGCTGAACAGCGAGCACGGGCACGGCGGGTTGCCCGTGGTGTAGGACCACGTGGTCGTCTCCGCCGACACGTTCCCGTAGAGGTCGCCCGCCCGCGCGGTCGCGGTGTACGTCGTGCCGCGGACCAGCGGCGCCGCCGGTGTCCAGACCAGGGTGTGGTTGCCGTTCGCCCGGGTCAGGCTCCCGCGCATGGCCACCCCGCGGGAGTCCCGCACATCGAACGTCGAGTCGACCGCGCTCACCTCCTCGTCGTAGGTGGCGGTGAGCGGCGCGGCCAACCCGACGTCCGCGCCGCCGTCCGCCGGCGCGTGCCCGGTGTTGGCGGGCGGCGTGACGTCCTCGAACGGCGTGAGGTCGACGTCGACCCAGTAGTTGTTGCCGCTCCACGAGCGGTTCGGGAAGCCGCCGCCGGGCATGAAGACGCCGGCCTGGCCGCGCTCCGCCGTGCTCAACGGGCCCGAGACGACCGTCGGGAGGTTGGTGAAGTAGAACTGGTTGACCGAGTAGTGGCCGTTGGGCGCGGTGTAGGAGGCGACGTAGGTCGTGCCGCGCCTGATGGGCACCGGCTCGGTGAAGGTCAGCGTCTGCCAGCCCGTCGCGGTCTCGCCGGTGAAGGTGCCGGTGGCCAGCCGCTCGCCGGTGGCGGTCCACAGCGAGCCGGTGTGGGTGCCGGTGTTGCCCTCGCCCTTGTAGAACCGGACGCCGTTGACCCAGCCGCCGCGCGCCGCCGAGAACCGGACGCCCAGCTCGTACGTGCCGCTGTCGTTGGCGGACGGCGTGGTCGGGACGGTCGCCTCGCTGAACAGCGAGCACGGGCAGGTCGCCTCGGACGTGGTGTTGACCGGCCAGAGGCCGGTCGACCTGTCCATGGCGTTGCCGTTGACGTCGGCGGCCTCCACGCGGACCCAGTAGCGGGTGCCGGGTGCGAGCGTGCCGTTCGGCCGCCACGTCAGCGTCTTCAGGTCGGCGGAGAAGGTCGTCGTCCCGTGCAGGACCGCGTTCCCGCCGTCGGCCATGGTGACGATCGCCGACCGCGGGTCGACGGCCTCGCTGAACCCGAGCGTCACCGCCGGGTCCAGCGGCACGCCCTCGGCGGTCGGGCCGGGGGTGCGGGTGTCGAGCGTGGGCGGGGTGGTGTCGCCGTTGGCGCCGGTGCGGTAGACGACGTCGACCCAGTAGTTCGACGCGAGGTGCCCGGTGGTCGGGAACCCGCCGCCGTAGCGGAACACCCCGTTGGGACCCTCGGGACCGTCGACGAGGGCGATGACCGGGCCGTAGGCGGACTGGCCCCCGAAGAAGCGCTGGGAGGCCGGGTAGTGGCCCTCGGGCGCGAAGTAGGACGCCACGTAGACGGTGTTGGGCTGGACGGGCACCGGCTCGGCGAAGGTCAGCGTCTGCCACCCGGCCGTGGTCTCGCCGGTGAAGGTGCCGGTCGCGAGCCGTTCGCCGGAGGCGGTCCACAGCGAGCCGGTGTGGGTGCCGGTGTTGCCGGGGCCCTTGTAGAACCGGACGCCGGTCACCTCGCCCTTGCCGGCGAACCGGAACCTGGTGCCCAGCTCGACCGGCCGCGGGTCGTCGGAGGAGGGCACGAGCGGCGCGTCCAGGTCGCCCCACAGCGAGCAGGGGCACCCCGCCACCCGGGGCCTGCCGGTGGTGAACCGCCAGGTGTGCGTGGCGGTCCGGTTGCCGGCGGCGTCGCGGACCCACACCGACGCGGTGATCGCGACGCCGGTGGGCAGCGGGTGGGTCGGGGTGAACAGGGCGGTCTTGCCGTTGCCGGACAACGAGGTCGTGCCGCCGAGCTGCCCGCCCGAGCCGGCGAGCGCGAGCGTGAACCCGATCAAACCCGGGTCGAGCAGCTCGTCGTAGGCGGCGGTCACCGAGGCCCACGGCGCGACGCTCGTGGCGCCGTCGATCGGCGTGGTGCCGATCAGGTCGGGCGCCCTGGTGTCCGCGCCCGGTTCCGGCGCCCACACCACGTCCACCCAGTAGTTCGTGTCGGAGAAGCCGGTGTCCGGGAACCCGCCGCCCGTGCGGAACACGCCGTTGGGGCCGTCGACACCGGTCTGGAGGCCGGTCAGCGGCTCCAGGTAGCGGGACGAGCGGGCGAAGTAGTCCCGGTCGTGGGAGTAGTGCCCGTTCGGGGCGAAGTAGGAGGCGACGTAGGTGGTGTCCCGGGCGACCGCGACGGGCGCCGGGAAGACCAGCGTCTGCCAGCCGCTCGCGGTCTCGCCGCGGAACGTGCCGGTCGCGAGCCGTTCGCCGGAGGCGGTCCACAGGGAGCCGGTGTGGGTGCCGGTGTTGCCGGGGCCCTTGTAGAACCGGACGCCGCGCACGTACCCGTCCGTCGTCGACCGCCACTTCACGCCCAGTTCGAGCGCGGCGTCGTCCGCCGCGGCCGGGGCGGTGGGCGCGTCGGAGTCGGACCACAGGCCGCAGGGGCAGGTGCGGGCCGCGACCGGGGTCTCCGCGGCCGCCTGGCCGATCGCGTTCCGCGCCGCGTCGAGGGCGCGGACCCGCAGCCGTGCGGACCCGGAGCCCGTCGGCGTGAACGAGTGGCTCCACGTCGCCTGCCCGACCCGCCACGTGGCCGGCGCCCACGTCACGCCGTCGTCGGTGGAGCCCTCGACCGCGACGACCGGGCCCTCGTCGGTCA
>NZ_JBHWIE010000362.1:0-6938 GCF_042732085.1 Actinosynnema sp. NPDC059797 | reverse complement strand
CCTCCACCCGCAGGTCGTGGCCACACACCCGCTCCACCAGCTCCGCGTCGTGCACGCCCTCCACCCAGATCCGGCTGTCCCGGGCCGTGCGGGCCCGCAGGCCCTCCACCCGCACCGAACCCGACGCCGACCGCCCCGGCCCGGCCGCCGCCGCGGGCGCGGGGCGCACCAGCGTCACCGGCCGGCCCTCCACCAGGAACGCCGCCGGCCGCAGCGGGAACACCCGGTGCCGGCCGTGCCGGTCCTCCAGCACCACCCCGCCCGACTCGAACCGCACCACCGCCCCGCAGAACCCCGACGCCGGGTCCTCCACCACCAGCCCGACCTCGGCCGCCACCTCCGGCACCACCCGACGCTTGCGCCCCGCCAGCACGTCCCGGCCGTAATCCTGTGATCGCACGCCGCGCGACGTTACCGCCACCCACCCGGCGCGGCACGGCGCTACGCCCGCCGCACCGCCGGGTGATCGGGGTAGAACGCCGCGTACACCCGGCACCACGCCGCCAACCGGTCGCCGTCGACCACCGCCGACAGCCACTCGATGCGCCCCTCCAGGTCATCGCCCAGGTAGGCGAAGTCGACCGCGTCGCTGGCGGCGTCGCCCACGCACGCCCGCGGGTCGATCGCCACCAACCCCCGCGGCCCGGCGTCGAGCACGTTGCCCGGGTGCAGGTCACCGTGCAGCAGCACCGGCGGCACCCGGTCCCGCGCCAACCGCGACGCCTCCTCGTGCGCCCGCGAGTGGTCGCCCGGCCTGCGGCGGGCCAGGACCCCGAACACGAAGTCCACCCGCTCCGACAGCGGCGGGAACCCCTCCGGCGCCGGCACGTGCAGCCCCCGCAGCACCTCCGGCAGACCCGGGCCGTCGACCGCCGGCGTGCCCGGCACCAGGCCCTCCAGCAGCAGCGCGCCCCGCGCCGGATCGACCCGCAGCACCCGCACCACCCGGGGCGAGGGCTCCCACGCCCGCAGCGCCGCGCACTCCGCGACCGCCAGCGCCGGCTCCGGCGTCACCTTCAACACCACCGGCACACCCCCGCGCCGGCACAGCAGGGCGTGCGACGTGCCGCCGCTCAGCGGCCGCTCCACCTCCAGGCCCCAGTCCGCGCACAGGCCCGCCACCAGCGACGGCAACCCCGCCAACCACGACCGCGCACCCACGCCGAACCGGCGCTCCATCCGCCGCGCCAAACCCCCGTCGACCCCGAAGACCCCAGCCCCGAAGACCCCCGCCCCGGACACACCGGCCCCGAAGCCCCCGTCACCGGAGATCCCGGAGCCCTCGCGCGCCGGGGTGCCGCCCGCGGTCACCGGTCCAACCTGAGGATGAACTCCTCCACGTCCCCGCCCCGCCCCTCCGCGAAGCCCGCGTCCCGGCCCACCGTCGCGAAACCGCACTTGGCCAGCACCCGCAGCGACCCCACGTTGTCCACCGCCGCCCGCGCGTACAGCGGCCGCACCGGGTCCGACTCCAGGAACAGCCGCAGCGCCGCCGTGGCCAACCCCTTGCCCCAGTGCTCCGAGGCGATCCAGTACGTCACCTCCGGCTCGCCGAACGCGGTGAACCTCGCGACGTGCCCGACCACCTCGCCGTCGAACACCACCGTGCGCGCCACCACCGACCCGTCGCCCAGGTTCCGCGCCCACCGCGCCGAGTGGGCCGCCCGGTCACCCGGGGCGGCCGGGGTGAACGCGGCCATCCGCACCGCCGCCGGGTCCCGCTGGTGCTCGAAGAACACCGACACGTCCGACCCGGTCACCGCACGCAACTCCACACCGTTCACGCGGCAAGTAGACACCCGCCCACCGACACCCGGCCGACGCGGTCCCGCCCCGGGAACCGACCGGCCGGAACCGATCAGCCGGTCAGAACGCCGGCCAGGGGATCGCCGGCCACTCGCCCGACGGCTCCGGGTACACCCCCGCCGCTAGCAGCTTGTCCACCCGCTCCGCCAACGCCCGCACCTCCGCGCGCGTCAGGTGCTCGTGCAGCGCCTCGCCCAGCTCCCCGTCCAGGCCCGACCGCAGCCGGCGCAGCGCCTCCACCGCCTCCCCGGGCAGCTCCTCGCCCAACCAGCCCCACAGCACCGTGCGCAGCTTGTCCTCGGCGTGCAGGCAGATCCCGTGGTCCACCCCGTACACCGCGCCGTCCACCGAGTGCAGCACGTGCCCGCCCTTGCGGTCGGCGTTGTTGACCACCGCGTCGAACGCCGCCATCAACGCCACCCGCGGGTGGTCGGCGTGCACCAGCACCGCCGGCTCGCCGAAGCGGTCGTGCGCCCGCAGCACCGCCCGCCACCCCGGCCGCACCTGCTCCTCGGCCACGATGTCGACCAGGTCGTCGTCCTCGCGGGTCTCCACCCACAACTGCACCATGCCCTCGCCGAACGGGCCGGGCCGCAGCACCGTCGGCGGCACCAGGCCCAGCCCCGCCGCCTCCGACACCAGGAACGTCGCCACCTCGCGACCGGCCAGCGTGCCGTCCGGGAAGTCCCACAGCGGCCGCTCGCCCCGCACCGGCTTGTACACGCACTGCGCGGTCACGCCGTCCAGGGCGATCCGGCAGAACAGCGTCGCGTTGGAGGCGTCCACCAACCTGCCCTCGACCTCGATGCGACCACGGGTCAGCAGGTCGAGCACCCCCTCGTCGCCCGGCCGCACGCGTCCCTCAGCCCTCGTCCGAGCGCCGGTAGCCGTTCTGCCGCGGGCACACGTGCCCATCCGGGTCCAACGGCTCCGAGCACAGCGGGCACGGCTTGCGACCGGCCTTGACCACCCGGTCCGCGCGCTCGGCGAACGCCCGCGCCTCCACCGGGCTCAGGAACACCCGCACCGCGTCCGGACCCTCCTCGGTGTCGTCGAGCACGACCGCCTCGTCGACCTCCTCGTCGGTGATCGCGAGCAGCTCGATGACCACCGCGCGGGACTCGGCGTCCCAGCCCAGCCCCATCGTGCCGACCTTGAACTCCTCCTCGACCGGCACCTCCAGCGGTTCGGTGTCCCGGAGGTCCTCGGGTACCTCCTCGGGTACCTCCGCGCCGAACCGCCGGTGCACCTCCTCCAGCAGCGAGCCGATGCGCTCGGCGAGTACGGCGACCTGTTGCTTCTCCAGCGCCACGCTGACCAGCCGCGCCTCCTCGGAGGCCTGCAGGTAGAACGTGCGCTCGCCAGGCTGCCCGACGGTCCCGGCGACGAACCGGTCGGGTTGGCGGAATACGTGGATGACGCGTGCCATGACAACACCGACCCTAGGCCACCCGAGCAAGATCGGCAGCCCTGCCCCGGGTTTTCCGCCGCCCACCCGCCCCGCGGGCGCCGGCGACCACGGCCGCTGCCCCGGTCCGGGGCGTGCGGATAGGGTGCCGGGGTGGTCGAGATCGCACCGTGCGGAACGTGGAAATCACCCGTCACCGCGGCCCACGCCGCCGCGGCCGGAGGCGGCGTGGACTGGGTCGACCTGCACCGGGGCCGGCCCTGGTGGACCGAGGGGCGCCCCGCCGAAGGCGGCCGGGTCGCCCTCGTGCGCGACGGCGAGGACCTGCTGCCGCCGCCGTGGAACGTGCGCAACCGCGTCCACGAGTACGGCGGACGCCCCTGGGTGGTGCTCGACACACCCGAGGGCACCCGGGTGGCCTTCACCCACTGGGACGACCAGCGCGTCTACCTGTTCGACCCCGACGACCCCCGGCCCCACCCGATCAGCCCCGCCCCCAGGCGCCGCCACGGCCTGCGCTACGCCGACCTCACCGCGGGCCCCGGCGGCCGGGAGGTGTGGTGCGTGCGCGAGACCTCCACCGGCCCTGCCCGCACCGACGTCCGCCGCGACCTCGTCGCCCTGCCCCTGGACGGCTCCCCGCCGCGCGTGCTGGCCGCCAGCCACCACTTCATGACCGGGCCCCGCCTGTCACCCGACGGCCGCCGCTACGCCTGGATCGGCTGGGACCACCCCCGCATGCCCTGGGACGGCACCGAGCTGTGCGTGGCCGAGGTCGACTCCAGCGAGGTCGACTCCAGCGGGGTCGGCCCACCCGACCACCGCGTCGTCGCCGGCGGCCCCGCCGAGGCCGTCTGCCAGGTCGAGTGGGACGGCGAGGACCTGCTGGCCCTGACCGACCCCGACGGCTGGTGGAACCTGCACCGCATCGACCCGCACGGGCACGCGGTCAACCTCGCCCCAGTCCAGCGCGAACTGGGCGGCCCCATGTGGCGGCTGGGCAACCGCTGGTTCGCCACCATCGGCGGCGGCCGCCACGCCGTGCTCGCCGCCGGGCGGCTGGCCGTGCTCGACGAACGCAGCCGCACCGTCACCGACGTCGACGTGGACCTGCCCACCTGGCACGGCCAGCTCGCCGTGCACGACGGCGTGGTCGTCGGCTCCGCCGCCGGACCGCACACCGAGACCGCCGTGGTGTCGCTGGACCTGTCCACCGGCGAACTGACCACCCACACCGGCCCCTCGGGCCCCTCCGGGACCGGCGACCACGCCGCGCTCGCCCCCTACCTGCCCACCCCCGAGCTGCGCGTGTTCACCGGCCCCGACGGCGACATCCCCGCCCACGTCTACCGGCCCCACAACCCCGACCACACCCACCCCGACGACGAGCGCCCCCCGTACCTGGTGCACGTCCACGGCGGTCCCACCGGCCGCACCCTGCCCGTGCTCGACCTGGACATCGCCTACTTCACCAGCCGGGGCATCGGCGTGGTCGCGGTCGACTACGGCGGCTCCACCGGCTACGGCCGCGCGTTCCGCGAACGGCTGCGCGAGCAGTGGGGCGTCGTCGACGTCAACGACTGCGCCACCGTCGCCCAAGCCCTCGCCGACGAGGGCACCGCCGACGGCCAACGCCTGGCCATCCGCGGCGGCAGCGCCGGCGGGTTCACCTCCGCCGCGTCCCTGACCTCGGTCAAGACCTACCGGTGCGGCATGGTCGCCTTCCCCATCCTCGACCTGGCCGGCTGGACCGGCACCGGCGGCGAGACCCACGACTTCGAGTCCCAGTACGTCACCGGCCTGGTCGGGCCCTGGCCCGAGACCGCCGACCGGTACGCCGAGCGGTCCCCGGCCCACCGCGTCGACCGCCTGGCCGGGCCCGTGCTGCTGCTCCAGGGCCTGGAGGACGAGATCTGCCCGCCCGAGCAGGCCGACCGCTTCGCCGCCGCCCTCGACGGCAGCGGCATCCCGCACGCCTACCTGACCTTCGAGGGCGAACAGCACGGGTTCCGCAAGGCCTCGACGATCATCGCGGCGCTGGAGGCCGAGCTGTCGTTCTACGGTCAGGTGCTCGGCTTCACCCCGCCCGGGGTGCCGGTCCTGGACCTGCGCCGATGACCCGCCCCACCCCGGCGGGGCGCCCGACCGGCGCCCGGACCCGGCCCGGCGACACCACCCCGGGCGCGGCGGGACGCCCGTGACCCCGACCGGCAACCCGCCCCTGCTGCACCCCGGGGACCGCGTGGTCGTGGTCAGCCCCGCGGGACCCGTGGCCGCGCCGCTGCTGGACGCCGGCGTGGCCTGGCTGCGCAAGTGGGACCTCGACGTCCGGGTCGCGCCCTCGGCCCTGGCCACCCACCCCACCCTGCCCTACCTCGCCGGCCACGACCCCGACCGCGCCCACGACCTGCGCCGGGCGTGGCTGGACCCGGACGTCGCCGGCGTCCTGTGCGCCCGCGGCGGCTACGGCAGCGCCCGCACGGCCCGCCTCCTCGACTGGACCGCCCTGGCCGCCCACCGCAAGGTCTTCCTCGGCTCCAGCGACACCACCGTCCTGCACGACGGGTTCCGGCAGGCCGGCGTCCCCACCTGGTTCGGCCCGATGATCGGCACCACCGCCTTCGTCGAGGACACCGCCGCCCGCGACCACCTGCGCCGCGCCCTGTTCACCGGCGTCACCTCCTACCGGGGCGTCGGCACGGTCCCCGGCACGGCCCGCGGCACCGCCGTCGGCGGCACCCTCAGCCTCCTGCGCACCCCACCGCCCGACGGCGCGATCGCGCTGCTCGAAGACGTCAACGAGGAGCCCTACCGCGTCGACCGGATGCTCACCGACCTGCTGAACTCGGGCTGGTTCGACCACGTCGCCGGCATCGTGCTCGGCTCCTGGACCGGCTGCGGCGACCTCGCGCCCGTGTTCGCCGACCGCCTCGCCGGACTGGGCGTGCCCGTGGTCGCCGACACCCCCTTCGGGCACTGCGCCGGACAACTCACCGTGCCCCTGGGCGTGTCGGTCGAGATCGACGGCGGCACCGGTGTGGTAACCGTGGGCACGTGAAGATCGACGTAGCCGACGGGACGTTCGACGCGCCCGTCTGGGAACCCGCCGCCGGCACCGGACCCGGCCTCGTGCTGATCCAGGAGATCTTCGGCCTGGACGACTACCTGACCTCCGTGGCCGCCGACCTCGCCGCCCTCGGCTACGTCGTCGCCGTGCCCGAGCTGTTCTGGCGCGTGGCGCCCGGCTGGTCCTCCGCCCACGACGAGGCCGGCGTCGCCGCCTCCATGGAGGTCGCCGGCCGCTTCGACTTCGCCCTCGGCGTGTCCGACGTCATCGCCACCCTGCACCGGCTGCGCGCCCGCACCGGCCGGGCCGGCGTCCTCGGCTTCTGCCTCGGCGGGTCCATCGCCTACGAGGCCGCCGCGGCCGCAGACCCCGACGTCGCCGTGTCCTTCTACGGCTCCGGCGTGCCCGACCGCCTCGACCAGGCCGACCGGATCACCTGCCCGATCCAGTTCCACTTCGGCGGCCGGGACCCCTACATCCCGCGACCGGCCGTGCAGCGGGTCGTCGACGCGGTCACCGGCCTGCCCAACGCCGAGATCCACGTCCAGGAACAAGCCGGGCACGCCTTCCACAACAACGTCGCCCCGCAGTTCCACCACCCCGAGGCCGCAGCCGCCGCCTGGGAGCTGACCACACGCGACCTCTCCCACACCCTGC
>NZ_JBHWIE010000361.1:0-6945 GCF_042732085.1 Actinosynnema sp. NPDC059797 | reverse complement strand
CGCCGGAAGCGACGAACAGCCAGAACTTCGCGCGGGCCACTCGGATGCCGGCGAACGTCGCCGCCTCGGCGTTGTTGCCCATCGCGTAGAGGGACCGGCCGAACGGGGTCGCGTGCAGCACCACGCCGAACACGACGGCGAGAACGATCGTGATCACGGCGGCCCACGGCACGGCGCCATCTGCGACGGTGCTGTTGGCGGCGTCGGTCCAGAGGAACGGGAAGTCGGCCACCGCCTGGTCGCCGAGCACCACGAACGCCAGACCGCGGTACGCGGCCAGGGTGCCGATGGTGACCGCGAGCGAGGGGAGCGCGAACTTGGTCACGAACACGGCGTTCACCGCGCCGAGGACCGCGCCGAGGCCGACGACGAGCACCACCACCAGTTCCAGTGGTAGTCCCGCCACCCAGAGCTGACCCATCACCGCGCTGCACAGGCCGAGCGTGCTGGCCACCGACAGGTCGATCTCGCCGGTGATGACGATCAGCGTCAGCGGCAGCGCGATCAGCGCGATCGCGACCACGTCGAGCAGCAGGAACTGCAGGTTCCGCCCACTGGCGAACCCTTCGACCAGCACCCCGGCGAGCACCACGACCGCAGCGAGCACCACGAGGAGCGCGGTGTCCCAGCGGAGCAACGCCGAACGCATCGCGGAGCCCCGCTTGTCCGCGGCCACCGTGTCACGCGCCATGGGACGACCTCCCTCGCAAACGGTTCGCCGCCCGGATGGCCAGCAGCCGGTCCAGTCCGATCGCGGCGAGGATGAGGCCGCCGACGACGGCCTGCTGCCAGAACGGGTTGATCCGCAGCACCGCCAGGGAGCTGCCGATGGTGGTCAGCAGGAGCGCGCCGAGGGCGGCGCCGTAGACGCTGCCGCTGCCGCCGAAGATCGCCACGCCGCCGACCACGGCCGCGGCGACGACCTGGAGCTCGATGCCCGTGCCGACGGTGGCGTCGACGGTGCCGAAGCGCGCCGCGTGCAGCACGCCGGCAAGGCCGGCCAGCGCGCCGCAGAGCACGAAGGAGGTGAAGACCCTGCGCCCGACCGGGATGCCGGACAGCCGCGCGGCGGCGGGTTCGGAGCCGATCGCGTACAGCTCGCGCCCGCTGCGGTAGGACCGCAGGTAGAAGCCTGCGACCGCCATGACCACCACCGCGATGACGGCGAGCACCGGGATGCCGAGCAGGGTCCCCGTGCCCAGGCCGAGGAACGAGCGCGGCATGTCCGAGGCGTTGATCTGCTGACCCTGGGCCCACGAGTGGTCGATGCCGCGGAACGCGTAGAGCGTGCCGAGGGTGATGACCAGGGCGGGCACCCGTGCCGCCGCCACCAGCACACCGTTCACCACACCGCAGACCGCGCCCAGTCCGATGCCGATCAGGACGGCGACCGCGGTCGGCGTGCCCGGCGCGGAGCTGAGCAGCTTGCCGGTCGCGAACGCGACCAGGCCGAGCACCGCGCCGACCGAGAGGTCGATGTTGCGGGAGATGATCACCACGGTCTGCCCGACCGCCAGGACCACCAGGATCGCCGCGCCGAGCAGCAGGTCCCGCAGGCTCTGCGGGGACAGGAAGGCGGAGTTGTTCAAGGTGGTCACGAGCACGAGCAGCCCGAGCGCCACGATGATGCCGAACTCGCGCGCCAGCCACAGCTTGTGGACGAACCGGCTCCTGCTCCCGTCCGACCCCGCGAGCGGAGGCGCGGACGCCGTCAGTCGGGTGCTCACGCGGCTGCCTCCTTCTGGCCGGTGGCCGCGAACATGACCGTTTCCTCCGTCGCCTCGGCGCGGTTCAACTCGGCGGTGATCCGCCCCTCGTGCATGACGAGCACGCGGTCGGCCATCCCCAGCACCTCGGGCAGCTCGGACGACACCATGACCACCGCGACCCCGTCGGCCGCGAGCCGCGAGAGCAGCCGGTGCACCTCGGCCTTCGTGCCGATGTCGATGCCCCGGGTCGGTTCGTCGACGATCAGCACCCGCGGACCGGTCGCCAGCCACTTGGCCAGCACCACCTTCTGCTGGTTGCCACCGGAGAGGGTGCCGACCGCGTCCGCGAGCCGCCCGTACTTGACCTGCAAGCGCTTCGTCCACTCGAGAGCGGACCGGCGCTCGGCCCGACCTCCGAGCAGACCCAGGCGTGACAACGGCTTCAAGCGGGTCAGCGTCGCGTTGCGCTCGATCGACATCTCCATGACCAGGCCCTGCTGGCGGCGGTCCTCCGGGACCAGCGCGATCCCGGCGGCCACCGCGGCGGACGGCGAGCCGGCGGCCAGCCGCTTGCCCGCCACCAGGACTTCGCCCGCGTCGTAGCGGTCGATCCCGAACACCGCGCGCACCACCTCGCTGCGGCCGGCACCGACCAGTCCGGCCAGGGCGACGATCTCGCCTGCCCGCACCGAGAACGCGATGTCGGAGAACACGCCGTCACGGGTCAGCCCGTCGACTTCCAGCACGACGTCACCGGGCTCGACGTCCTGCTTGGGGAACAACGTCGACACCTCGCGCCCGACCATCCGCCGCACGACCTGGTCGACGGTCAGGTCGGCGACCGGATCGGTCGACACCCACGTGCCGTCGCGCATCACGGTGAGCCGCTGGCACAGCGAGAACACCTCGTCGAAGCGGTGGGAGATGAACAGGACCGCCGCGCCCTGCTCGCAGAGGGCACGCGCCACCGCGAACAGCCGCTCCACCTCGACGCCGGACAACGCCGCGGTCGGCTCGTCCATGACCAGCACGCGCGCCTGCAGCGACAACGCCTTGGCGATCTCGACCAGTTGCTGGTCGGCGATCGACAGCCCTCGCGCGGGCCGGTCCGGGTCCAAGCGGACACCGAGCCGCTCGAACAGCCGCACCGCCTCGGCCCTCATCACCGCCCGGTCGATGCGCCCGAACCGACCCAGCGGCTGCCGCCCCATGAAGATGTTCTCGGCCACCGACAGGTCGGGGAACAACGTCGGCTCCTGGTAGATCACCGCGATCCCGGCCGCCTGCGCGGCGGCGGGCCCGACCAACCGCATCTCCTCACCGTTCCTCACGATGGCCCCGGTGTCCGGCTCGTGCACGCCGGCGAGCATCTTCACGATCGTCGACTTGCCCGCGCCGTTCTCCCCGACCAGCGCGTGCGCCTCGCCGCCGTACAGCGGGAACGACACCTCCCGGACGGCCGCCACAGCGCCGAACGACTTGGAGACACCCCGAACCTCCAGCAGTGGAGTCGCATGCTCTCTGTGCATCCGGCATCTCCTAACTGAAATGTTTCAATTCCTCAATGATGGGCGAGGTTAGAGGCCACTCGGACCAACCGTCAACGGTCATCCGGCAACTTCGCCGAGATGGGCCGTTCATCGTTGCGTCATCGTGTTCAAGGCGGTACGCGCTGTGCAGAGCCGTACTGGTACGTTTCAATCCGATGGCGGGCGGCGAGGGCGGGGCCGGCTTGGAACCGCTGCTGGACGCACGCTCACGGGCGGACGCGCTCGCGGCAGATGGGCACTCGCGGTCGGCCGCCCGGAGGACCCGCCGCAGCGCAGTCGGACGTCACCCGGTCAGGCGACGCCGTCCAGCCGCCGCATGCTGGTGGACTCGCGCACCACCAGCTCGGGCTCGAACACCCGCTGCTGGTGCACGTGCCCCTTCGGGTTCCGGGCCTCGGCCAGCAGCAGCTCCGCCGCCGTGCGGCCCAGGAGCTGACGCGGCTGAGCGACCGAAGTCAGCGGCACCGCCGCCGCGGCCGCGAACTCGATGTCGTCGTAGCCGATGATCGCCAGGTCCTGCGGCACGCGCAAGCCGAGCCGGACCGCCTGCTGGAGCAGGCCCAGTGCGAGCATGTCGTTGGCGCAGAACGCTGCGGTGGGCCGCCGGGCCGCGGGCAGCCCGGCCAGCCGCTCACCCGCGCGCCTGCCCTCCGCGACGTCGAGACGTGCGGTCTCCAGCACGGTGAGCGGCTCGGCTCCCGCGCGGGTCAGGGCCTGCTCGGCGCCCGCGATGCGGTCGGCGACCTGGCCGATGGCGCGGGGGCCGCCGATGAAGGCGATCCGGCGGTGGCCGGCGTCGAGCAGGTGGGAGACGGCGAGGTCGCCGCCGAGCACGTCGTCGACCGACACGGAGCAGCGGTCCGGGCCCGCGCCCCGGTCGACGACCACGACGGGCGTGCCCCGGGCCACCAGCGCCGCGATCCGCGGTTCGTCCTCCGCGACCGGGGTGATGAGGATGCCCTCCACGCGCTGCTGCTCGAGCAGGTCGAGGTAGCGGGCCTGGCGGGCTGGGTCCTCGCCGCCGTCGCACAGGTACATCGCGAGCCCGGCGTCTTCCGCCACCTGCTGGGCGCCGGCGGCCACGTCGGTGAAGAAGGGGTTGCGGGTGTCGAGCACGACGTAGGCGAGGGTGCGGCTCGTACCGCCGCGCAGTTGGCGAGCCGACTCGTTGCGCACGAAGCCCAGCTCCGCGATCGCGGCCTGCACCCGCTTGCGCGTGCTCTCCGCGACCAACTCGGGGTGGTTGAGCACATTGGACACCGTGCCCACGGCCACGCGTGCGTGCGCGGCGACATCCTTCATGCTCGGCGCGGACACCGCCCACCCTCCTTCGTCAGCGACGCGGCACGGAGATGAAACGCTCGAGAGGTCGCGTGTCGGCGAAGCCTAGCAGGAAGGTGCGGGTGTGGTGGATGGCCGTCATCACGTGCGACGGATCGGTTGTGAAACGTTCCAAGTTCAGATACGGTCGGTGCACACCAGTCACCCGCTGCGGAGAGGAACGACGTGTGATGACCCTGCAGGAGGTGCTGTCGGAACTCGACGGGTTCACCGTCGAGGTGCCGAGTTGGGCGTACGGGAATTCCGGCACCCGGTTCAAGGTGTTCAGCACGCCGGGTACGCCGCGTGATCCGTTCGAGAAGGTCGCCGACGCGGCGTGGGTGCACGGGTTGACCGGGTTGGCGCCGCGGGTCTCGCTGCACATCCCGTGGGACCGGGTCGAGGACTTCGACGCGCTGGCCGCTCACGCCGAGGGGCTGGGCGTGCGGATCGGTGCGGTCAACTCGAACCTGTTCCAGGACGAGGACTACAAGCTGGGCTCGCTGACCCACGTCGACCCGCGGGTGCGGGCCAAGGCCGTCGCCCACCACCTCGACTGCGTCGAGGTCATGGCCGCCACCGGTTCGACCGACCTGAAGCTGTGGCTGCCCGACGGCACGAACTACGCGGGCCAGGACTCGCTGCGTGGCAGGCAGGACCGGCTGGCCGACTCGCTGGCCGAGGTCTACGCCGCGCTGGGCCCGGGTCAGCGGCTGTTGCTGGAGTACAAGTTCTTCGAGCCGTACTTCTACGCGATGGACATTCCCGACTGGGGCACCGCGCTGCTGCACTGCCAGGCCCTGGGCGAGCGCGCGCAGGTGGTGCTCGACACCGGCCACCACGCGCCGGGCACCAACATCGAGTTCATCGTGATGCAGTTGTTGCGCGTCGGGCGGCTGGGCGCGTTCGACTTCAACTCCCGCTTCTACGCCGACGACGACCTGATGGTGGGGTCGGCGGACCCGTTCCAGCTGTTCCGGATCATGGTCGAGATCGTCGCGGTCGGCGCGCACCGTCCCGGGTCCGGGGTGAACTTCATGCTCGACCAGTGTCACAACATCGAGGACAAGGTCGCGGGGCAGATCCGCTCGGTCCTCAACGTCGAGCAGGCCCTGGCCAAGGCGTTGCTGGTGGACACCGCGGCGCTGACCGCGGCGCAGGAGGCGGGTGACGTGATCGGCGCGCACGACGTGCTGATGGACGCCTTCCACACCGACGTGCGCGGCGCGCTGGCCGACCGCCGCGAGGCCAGGGGCCTGCCGCGCGACCCCATGGCCGCCTACCGCGCCTCCGGCTACGCCGAGAAGATCGCCGCCGAGCGCGTCGGCGGCACCCAGGCCGGCTGGTCCTGACCACCCCTACGAGGAGCCTCCCCGCATGACCGACAACACGACCGTCGCAGAGCTGGTCGCGCGCTCGAACCGGCTGGGCGCCGACCCGCGCAACACCAACTACGCCGGGGGCAACACCTCCGCCAAGGGCGGCGACACCGATCCGGTCACCGGGGAGCGGGTGGACCTGCTCTGGGTGAAGGGCTCGGGCGGCGACCTGGGCACGCTCACCCCGGCCGGGCTGGCCGTGCTGCGCCTGGACCGGCTGCGCGCCCTGGTCGACGTCTACCCCGGCGTGGACCGCGAGGACGAGATGGTCGCCGCCTTCGACCACTGCCTGCACGGCCGGGGCGGTGCCGCGCCGTCGATCGACACGGCCATGCACGGCCTGGTCGACGCCCCGCACGTGGACCACCTGCACCCCGACTCCGGCATCGCCCTCGCCACCGCGGCCGACGGGGAGAAGCTGACCGAGCGGTGCTTCGGCGACCGCGTCGCGTGGGTGCCGTGGCGGCGGCCCGGATTCCAGCTGGGGCTGGACATCGCCGAGGTCAAGCGGACCAACCCGGCCGCGATCGGCTGCGTCCTCGGCGGGCACGGCATCACCGCGTGGGGCGAGACGTCCGAGGAGTGCGAGGCGAACTCGCTGGAGATCATCCGCACGGCGGAGGAGTTCCTGGCGCGGCACGGGAGCGCGGAGCCGTTCGGCGCGGTCGTGCCCGGCAACGAGCCGCTGCCCGAGGCCGAGCGCCGCGCCAGGGCCGCCGCCCTCTTCCCCGTCCTCAGGGGTCTCGCCTCCACCGACCACCCGCAGGTCGGCCACTACACCGACAGCGACGCCGTGCTGGACTTCCTGGCCCGGGAGAAGCTCGCGCCACTGGCGGCGCTGGGCACCTCGTGCCCGGACCACTTCCTGCGCACCAAGGTCAAGCCGCTGGTCGTCGACCTGCCCGGCACCGCGACCGTGGACGAGATCGTCGCGCGGCTCAAGGAGCTGCACGCCGCCTACCGCGAGGACTACCGCGCCTACTACGA
>NZ_JBHWIE010000360.1:0-7009 GCF_042732085.1 Actinosynnema sp. NPDC059797 | reverse complement strand
ACCTGACGCAGCGGTCCAGGACGGGGGAGTCGGTCACGGTCACCGGGCCGCCCAGCGCGGCCGACGCGGCGGCTCGGTCGAACGGGCCGGTGAGGCGCGCGGACACGGCGGTGACCGCCACCGGGCCGGTGCGGTCGACCCGGGTGAACACGAGGTCCGTCGCGGCGCACGAGTCCAGCGCGGCCAGCAGCAGCGCGTCCCGGTGCGCCGCGCCGTGCCCGCCGGGCAGGGCGGGCACGGCGTCGAGCCAGGCCATCAGACGACGTCGACGAAGACCGGGTTCGCGTAGAACCACAGGTCCGACCACGGGTCCGCGTCGCCGATCACGTCCATCACCGGGCCGCCGTCGGGGGTGAGCCGGTTGCCGTCCGAACCGCGCAGCCGCAGGTAGAACGCGGTGTCGACGTTGCGGAAGGTGTGGGTGAACCGGACCGCGCCGCGCGCGGTGCGGGCCACCTCGAACGTCTTGACCACCTCGGTGAGCGGCGCGCCGAGCGCGTCGCGGTCGGCGGCGGGGCCGGTGACCGGGCCCGCGATCAGGTCCACCTTGGCCAGGCGCGGCACCACGCCGCCGAAGTTCTCGCCCCGCGCCAGGTCGACCTCGATCGCCACCTCCACCGAGTCGCCGCGCCGGACGAACGTGCGACCGCCGATCGTCACGCCCCGGTCGTCGCCCTCGCCGAGCGACCGCACCCGCAGGTTCAGCCCGTCGATGACGCGCCCGTGCACGGCCACCACGCGACCGCCCTGCATACCGCGCATGATGTCCACATAGGACCGCGAGTCCGCGCCGACGAGCGTGGAGCTGTAGAAGCCCGGCCAGTAGTCGCCGTAGACCTGGGGCTTGCCGGTGTCGACCGGCTCGCCGCGGCTGCCGGTGGTGTTGTGGTCGCCGCTGCCCGGCGTGTGCGTGTCCAGGTGCACCTGGTGGGCGTCGGAGGTGGCGGTCACCCACCACGGCCTGCCCTCGGCGAGCAGCGAGTCCCACAGGCCGCCGACCTTGGCGGTCATCCAGTCGAACCCGCCGTAGGTGCGGTAGGGGTTCTCGGTGGCGGTGGGGGCGTAGCCGGGGAAGCTGTCCTGGTTGGGCGAACCGTCGTAGTAGCCGCGCGCGCCGCCGCGCCCGCCCGCCTCCCGCCGGATGCCCGCCGCCTGGTGGCCGGGCGCGCCCTCCATGCCGACCGCCACGCCGGGCGCCGCGTCGCGCCAGCCGCGGATCTCGTGCGGGCTGTCCACGCCGCGCCGCGCGGGGTGGTTGGCGAACATCAGCGCGATCTCCGTGCGGCCGGACAGCACCTGGGCCTCCAGGTACCGCAGCGCGGCCAGCGCGTACGGCTCGCCGTCGGCGGAGGTGGAGCGGGAGAGCAGGCCCGCGCCGCCCTGCGCGACCGGCGTGGACAGCACACCGCCGTCGTAGGCCGCCTCGAACGCGCGCAGGATGTCCACAGTGGACCGGCCGGGCGGCAGGAACACGGTGGCGTGCTCGGCGCCCGGGATGTTCCACTCCAGGCCCTGGTAGACCAGCACGTCCCGGTGCTCCCGCCGGGCCCGCTCGATGTCCGGCGCGACCTGGTCGATGGAGAACTTCTGGTGCGCGACGCCGCCGTGGTCGGTGATGACGACCCAGTCCAGGCCGTGCTCGCGCGCCTTGGCCACCTGCTGGGCGACCTCGTACTGGCCGTCGGAGGAGTACTTGGTGTGGATGTGGTGGTCGCCCGCGTACCAGCGGGACCGGCCGCGCCACGGGTTCACCGGGCGCGGCGGTCGGTCGTCGTGCGCGTGGGCGGGCAGCGCGCCGACCGTCGTGGCCACCCCGGCCGCGCCCAGGCCCGCCAGGAAGCGGCGGCGCGCCACCGACAGCGGCCTGTCGTCGGCGCCGTCGCGCCAGCTCCCCTCCACCTCCTCGTGGTGGTGCTCGTGGGGGTGACCGTGGTGGTGGTGCGACATCCTGGCGGCTCCGATCCTGGACCGAACTGCGGCGGTCCGAAGTATCGTGAGTCCGCTGCTCGTCGTGGCGGATCCCGGGCGCGAACAGCCGGTGAACACTTGGCCGGCGCGGTCCACAACAGACTCCGGCGCCGCTGCGGGCGCCGTGCCCGCGGCGGCGTGGACCGTTCGGGGCCCCGAGGTCGACGCCTTGGACCGTTCGGGTGAACCTCGCTCGACCGGCCGCGGTCCGCCGGCCGGATCGGTATCCAGACCCCTCGCGGGCGATCCTCCACGGGGGGTGAGGGTTGTGCTGGAGATCCGCCTGCTGGGCCCGGTGGCCGTGCTCGTGGACGACGTCGAGGTGGACCCGGGTCCGGCGCGGCAGCGGTGCGCGCTGGCGGCGCTGGCCGTGGACGCGGGCCACGTGGTGCCGGTGGACCGGCTGGTCCGGCGGGTCTGGGGCGAGGCGGCGGGGCCGCGGGCGCGGGCCACGCTGATGAGCTACCTGTCGCGGTTGCGCCGGGTGCTGGCACCCGCCGGCGGCGAGGTCCTCGTGCGGCGCCCGGGCGGCTACGCCGTGGACGTCGAACCGGCGGCGGTCGACGCCCACCGCTACCGCGACCTGTGCGCCCGGGCGCGTGCCGGGGAGCCCCGGCGGGCCGCGGCGCTGCTGGAGGAGGCGCTGGGCCTGTGGCGCGGGCAGGCGCTGTCCGGGCTGGGGGGCGACTGGGCGGAGGCCGAGCGCGACCGACTGGGCCGGGACCTGCAGGCCGCCGAGGACGACCTGACCGACGCGCTGCTGGCGCTGGGGCACGGCGAGGACCTGGTGCCCCGCCTGGCCGCGCGCGTCGCCGAGCGCCCGTTGGACGAGCGACTGGCGGCCCAGCACCTGCTGGCGCTGCACCGCGCCGGGCGCACCGCCGACGCTCTCACCCACTACCGGCTCCTGCGCGGGCGGCTGGTGGAGGAACTGGGCGCCGACCCCGGTCCCGCGCTGCGGGACCTGCACCGGCGGATCCTGGCCGACGACCCGGCCCTGGCCGGCGCGCCCAGGACCGCGCCGGTGACCGCGCCGACCACCCCGCCCGCGACCGCGCCGGTGCCCCGGCAGCTGCCCGCCCCGCCCCCGGCGTTCGTCGGCCGGCGCGCGGAGCTGGACCGGCTCGACGCCGCCGTGCGCGACAGCCCGGCGGCCACCGTGGTCATCTCCGCGATCGCGGGCGCGGGCGGCGTCGGCAAGACCTGGCTGGCGCTGCACTGGGCGCACCGCAACGCCGACCGGTTCCCCGACGGCCAGCTGTTCGTGGACCTGCGCGGCTTCAGCCCCCGGGGCACGCCGATGGACCCGGCGGTGGCGGTGCGGGGCTTCCTCGACGCGCTGGACGTGCCGCCGGACCGCGTCCCGGCCGACCCGCACGCCCGCGCGGCGCTGTACCGCAGCCTGACCTCGGACCGGCGGGTGCTGGTCGTGCTGGACAACGCGGCGGGCGTCGAGCAGGTGCTGCCGCTGCTGCCGGGCGGGAACCGCTGCACCGCGGTGGTGACCAGCCGCGACCAGCTGACCGGCCTGATCGCCGGGCACGGGGCCCGCCACCTGCCGCTGGACGTGCTCTCCGACGCCGAGGCCCGAGCCCTGCTGGCCGAGCGGCTGGGCGCGGCGCGCGTCGAGGCGGAACCGGCCGCGGTGGACGAGCTGATCGGGTTCTGCGGCGGGTTCCCGCTGGCGCTGGGCATCCTCGCGGGCCGCGCCCGCACCCGGCCGAGGCTCCCGCTGGCCGTGCTCGTCGCCGAACTGCGCGACAGCGGCCTCGACGCGCTCGACGACGGCGACCCCGCCGCCAGCCTGCCCGCCGTCCTGTCCTGGTCCCACCGGGCGCTCGACCCCGACCAGGCCACCGCGCTCGCGCTGCTGGGCATCGCACCCGGTCCCGACATCGGCCTGCCCGCCGCCGCCCGACTGCTCGGGCTGCCCCCGGACCGGGCCAGGGCCACCCTGCGGGCGCTGGAGCGGGTGTCGCTGATCGGCCTGGACCGCCGCAACCGCTACCACCTGCACGACCTGATCCGCCGCTACGCCGCCGGCGCGGCCCGCGACCTGCCCGCCCCGGTGCGGGAGGCGGCCCTGCGCCGGGTGGTCGACCACTACCTGTCCACCGCCCACGCGGGCGACCGCCTGCTGGAGCCGCACCGCGCGGCCGTCCCGCTCGACCCGCCGGAGCCCGAGGGCGATCCGCACCCGGTGCCCGACGCCGCGGCGGCCCTGGCGTGGTTCGACGCGGAGCACGCCTGCCTGCTCGCCGCCCAGCGCACCGCGGGCGGGCGCCGGTGGCACCGGGAGGCGTGGCACCTGGCCTGGGCGCTGGACTCGTTCCACACCCTGCGCGGGCACCGCGGCGCGGGCCTCGACGCCTGGAGCGCCGCGCTGGCCGCCGCCGGGCACCTGGACGACCCGGCGCCGTCGATCATCGCCCACCGCCGCCTGGGCGCCCTCCACGCCAACCTGGAGCAGCACGAGGAGGCCATCGGGCACCTGGACCGGGCGCTCGCCCTGGCCGAGCGGCACGGCGACCGCACCGTGCGGGCCCTGGTGCACCAGTCGTTCTCGTGGGCGTGGGAGCAGCGGGGGGACCACCGGCGCGCCCTGGAGCACGCCACCCGCGCCATGGAGATCAACCGCGCCCTGGGCAACCCGGTGTGGGTGGCGGGCTCGCTCAACGCCATGGGCTGGTACGCCGCCCTGCTCGGCGAGCACGACCGGGCCCGCGAGCACTGCCTGGCCGCCCTCGCCCTGATCCGGGAGCAGGGCAACCCCGGCGCCGAGGCCGCCACCCTGGACAGCCTGGGCTACGTCGACCACCGCACCGGCCGGCACCGGCGGGCCGTCGAGCAGTACCTGCGGGCGCTGGAGCTGTTCCGCGAGATCGGCGACACCTACGAGGAGGCCGGCACCCTGGACCGGCTGGGCCACCCCCACCTGGCCCTGGGCGAGCGCGAGCGGGCGCGGGCGGTGTGGACCGAGGCGTTGCGGCTGTTTCGGGCACAGGGCCGCGAGGCGGACGCCGCGCAGGTGGAGCGGCAGCTAGCCGACCTCGCCGAGGCGGACCCGGGACCCCGCTGACCCGTCGCGGGGCCGGCGGGGCGGCTCCACCCGCACCACGACCTCGCTAACGTCGGGACGTGGCGGTCGATCACGGCGTCCGGACGGCGTCGACCTCGCCCGCCACGCCGATCGGTGTCGTCCGAGGGGGTTGACGTGCCGGCTACCAGCGCGTGGGCCGCGTTGAAGGTCCGGGACATCCGGCTCTACGTGATCGGGCTGACCCTGTCGCTGTTCGGCGACTCGGTGTTCCTCGTGGTGGCCGGCATCTGGGTGAAGGACCTCACCGGCAGCGACGGCGCCGCCGGGATGGTGAACTTCTGCATCTGGGCGCCGTCGCTGGTCGGGCCGCTGTTCGCGCTGCCCGCCGACCGCCTGCCGCGACGCCGGTTGCTCATCGTCGTCAACCTCGGCGCGGCGGTGGCGCTGCTGCCGCTGCTCGCCGTGGACCGCGCCGAGCTGGTGTGGGTCGTCTTCGCGGTGATGACGCTCTACGGGGTCGTCTACGCGCTGATCGGGGCCGCCGAGCCGGCGCTGATGGCGGCGCTCGTGCCCGAGGAGCACCTCGGGGGCTACAACAGCGCGCGGCTGACGCTGTCGGAGGGTTTCAAGCTGCTCTGCCCGGCGATCGGCACGGCGGTCTACGTCGCCTGGGGCGGTCCGGCGGTGGCCGCCCTCGACGCGGTCACGTTCCTGGCGGCCGCGCTGGCGTTGTCGCTGATGACCTTCCGGGAGCCGCCCGCCAGGCCCGCCTCCGGCAACTGGGCGCGCGAGCTGCGCGCCGGCATCGACCAGATCGCCACGTTCGCGCCCCTGCGGCGGCTGGTCGTCGGCTCGGCGGTCGTGTTCGGCTTCGGCGGGCTGCTGACCTCCTACGGCTACGCCGTGGTCGACCAGGGACTGGGGCGCTCCCCGGAGTTCATCGGCGTCGTGGTGACCGCGCAGGGCCTCGGGTCGGTGCTCGGCGGCCTGGTCGCGCCGGCGCTGATGCGCCGCCGCGGCGAGGTCCGGCTGGTCGGCGTCGGCATGCTCGTCGCCGCGGCCGGGTGCCTGCTGACCGCCCTGCCGCCGTCGTCGTGGGTGGTCCTGACCGGCGCGGCCCTGCGCGGGTTCGGCCTGCCGTGGCTGCTCATCGGCACCACCACCCTCATCCAGCGCACCACCCCCGACGAACTGCGGGGCCGCACCGGCAGCGCGGCGTTCACCGCCTCGTTCATCCCGTCGACGCTGGCCATCCCGGTCGGCTCGGCCCTGGTCGGGTTCGTGCACTACCGCGTGCTGTTCGCGGTGGCGGCCGCGGGCATGGCCGCCGCCGCGGTCCACGCGCTGCGCACCCGGCACGACGCCGGCGGCGCGGGCACGTCGGGACCGCCGCGCGCGTGAGCCCTCGCCGTCACGGTGCGGCGCCGCGCCAGCGCAGCACCTCCAGCGCGGCGGCCACGCCGACCGCGTTCTCCGCCAGGGGCCGGGGGAGGAGTTCGTCGGCGCGGGCGAGGCGGCGCAGGACGGTGTTGCGGTGGGTGTAGAGGCGTTCGGCCGTGCGGGTGGTGCTGCCCAGTTCGCGCACGTAGGTCAGGACGGTCCGCCGGGTGTCGGGGTCCGCGGTGAGCAGGTCGCCGAGGGTGTCGGCGAGGAACTCGTCGGCCTGGGCCGGCCGGCTGGTGAGCAGCGCGGCGAGCTGCACGTCGTCGTAGCGGGCGACCTGCTGCGGCGAGGTGAGCCGGGCCAGCATGCGCTGGGTGGTGGCGGCGTCGAGGTGGCTGCGGCGGAAGCCTTCGACGTCCGCGCCGGGGCGGCCGACGGCGACCCGGACGTCGGGGTGCTCCTCCAGGTCCGCGGCGAGCCCGCCGAGGTCGGGCGGCGTGCTCACGGGCAGCCAGACCCACAGGGCGGCGGCACTGGCGAGGACGGTCAGCCGGTGGCCGGCGCCGGTGGCCCGCACGACGGCCTCGGCGGCGGCTTCGAGCCGGCGCGACGCCGAGG
>NZ_JBHWIE010000359.1:0-7043 GCF_042732085.1 Actinosynnema sp. NPDC059797 | reverse complement strand
GTTGTGAGCAGGAATCCACGGCTCCGGTTGTTACCCTCCAGGTGGTCCACATATCCGGAGGTAACCGTGGAATCGACGCTTGCGGCACATCGCGAGAATGTCTTTTCGGTTGTCTCGGCAATTCTCGCCGAAGTGCTCCCCGCTGCCGAACCGATTCCCGGGCGAACCCTCCGGGAATGCGGGCTCGACTCGATCGCGGCCACCCGCGTGGTGCTGGAACTGCGCCGCAGGCTGGGCGCCGACGTACCGGTGCGGTGGTTGGCCGACGCGGACCCCAGCGCCCTGGTGGACCGGCTGCTGGAGGACGCGCCGCCGGCGGAGCCCGCCCCGGTGGTGTCCGCTCCGGCGGCTCCCGCCGGCCAGGACGCCGAACCGTTCCCCCTCAGCCCCCTCCAGCAGGCGTACGTCGTCGGCCGCGACCCGGAGCTGACCGACGACCCGGTCGGCTGCCGCGTCCACCGCGAGTTCACCGTCCCCGACGCCGACTGCGACCGGCTGGTCGCCGCGTGGCACCGGCTCGTGGCGCACCACGACGCGCTGCGGCTCGTCGTCTCCGAGACGGGGACGCAGCGGGTCCTGCCCGACCACGCCGCACCCCCCGTGCCGGTGCACGACCGGCGCGACTCCACCCCGGACGCCTTCGCCGCCCACGTGCGCGCGGTGCGCGACCGCCTGGAGGACGCCGTGCCGGGCTTCGGCGAACCGCTCGCGGCGGTGGAGATCTCCCTCGACGCGGACGACACCGCCGTCGTGCACCTGGCCGTGGACGGCCTCGCGGTCGACGGCCGCGGGCTGGCCGTGCTGCTCGCCGACTGGCACCGCCTCTACACCGACCCGGCGCACGTGCCGCCCGCGTCGCCCCTGTCGTTGCGCGACTGCGCCCTCCTCCTCGCGGCCGAGCGCGACCCCGCCGCCCGCGCGGCCGACCTGGCGCACTGGGCCGCCCGGCTCGACCCGCTGCCGCCCGCCCCGGTGCGGATCCGGCCCGCCGCCGGCTCGTCCGGGCGGCGCGCCCGGTTCGGCGGCGAACTCGACGCGGACCGGTGGGCCGTCCTGCGCGCCCGCGCCGACCGGCTCGGCGTCTCGCCGACGGCCCTGCTGCTGACCGCGTTCACCGAGTCGCTGACCCGGCCCGGCCCTCCCGCGCCCTGCTCGGTGGTCCTCACCACCAGCGACCGGACCCGCCTGCCCGCCGCCGCCGACCGCGTGGTCGGCGCGTTCACCTCGACGGCGGTGTTCGTGGCGCCGGCCACGACGGCCCTGCCCCTCGACGAGGCGGTGCGCGAGGTGCACGACCTGTTGTGGCGCGACCTCGACCACATCGGCACCTCCGGCGTCACCGCGCTGCGGGCGCTGCGGGGTCGCGGCCCCGCCCCCGACCTGCCCGTGGTCTTCACCAGCCTGCTGGACGCCGCGCGCGAGGGGGAGGACGGCGGCTTCGCCGACGCGGTGGTGCACGGCTCCAGCCGCACGTCCGGCGTGGCCCTCGACTGCCAGGTGTGGCCCTGGCGCGGCGGCCTGGCGTGGCGCTGGGACGTGGCCGCGGACCGGTTCGACACCGGCGACCCCGAGGTGCTCTCCGCCCGCTTCGCCACGGCGCTGGACGTGCTCGCCACCTCCGACGAGGCCGAGGTCCGCCGCCCGCTCAACCAGCTCCAGCAGGCGTACTGGGTGGCGCGCGCCGCCGAGCGCACCGCCGACGACGGCTGCCAGGTCCACCACAGCTTCGAGTTCGACCACCTGGACGTCGACGCCCTGGCCCGCGAGTGGGTCCGGCTCGTCGCCCGGCACGACGCGCTGCGCTCCTGCGCCTCCCACGAGGGCGACCTGGTCGTGCTGCCGCAGGCGCCCGACCGCGCGCACATCGCCGTGGTCGACCTGCCCGCCGGCGCGGACGGCGAGGCGTTCGCCGAGCGCACCGCCGCCGACATGGTCGGCGCGGCCTTCCCGCTGGGCCGCCGGCCGCAGTGGGAGCTGCGCGTGGTGCGCCGCCCCGACGGGTCCGCCACCCTGCACGCCGCCGTGGACCTGATCGTCCTCGACGGCCGCAGCATCCACCTGGTGCTGCGCGAGCTCGTCGCCCGCACGGTCGGCGCGGACGCCCGGTACCTGCCCGAGCCCGCCCGCCACGCCGCGCCCGCGCCCTCCCCGGAGGACGTCGCCGCCGCGTCCGCGCACTGGCGCGACCGCCTGGCCGACCTCCCCGCCGGCCCCCCGACGACCCCGGCGCCGCGACGGCGGCGCACCCGGCTGTCCTCCCGGCTCACCGGGTGGGCCGCGCTGCGCGCCGAGATCGACGCGCGCGGCCTGCACCCGGACGCCGTGCTGGTCGCCGCGCTGCTGACCGCCCTGGAACCGGGCGTCGACCGCGACTTCGCGGTGCCGGTGGTGCGCTGGACCGAGGCCACCGAGGCGCTGCGCCCCGGCGAGCACACCGTGCTGAGCTGGCTCGCCCGCGGCCCGGCCGGGCGGACGCTGGCCCAGCGCGCCGCCCACAACCACGACCTGCTCGCCTCGGACCTGGCGGCGTCGGCCGCCGACGGCCTGGGCGAACTGCGCCGGAAGGTGCTGCGGCAGCGGGACACCACCGGCTCCGGCTTCCCCGTCGTGTGGACCGGGCTGCTGGAGATGGACGACGCGGCGCTCCCGCCCGGCACGCGCGGCGGCCCGTGGCGCACCGCGACGCCCGACGTGTCGCTGGACTGCATCCCGATGGCCGAGGGCGACGTCCTCTCCTGCTGGTGGGACGCCGTGCCCGACGACTTCCCGCCCGGCGCGGTAGAGGCCGCGTTCGAGCGGTTCACCGCCCTGCTGACCGCCCTCGCGGCGGGCACCGGGTGGGACGCCCGCGCCGAGGGCGCGCCCGCCGCGCCGGACCTGGCCGCCTGGAACGACACGGCCGCGCCGTTCCCCGTGGACGCGCCCGCGCACGTCCTGGTCGAGCGGCAGGCCCGCCGCACCCCCGACGCCGTCGCCGTGCGCCACCGCACCGGCACCACCACCTACCGCGAGCTGGACCGCCGCGCCAACGGGCTCGCCCACGCGCTGCGCGCCCGGGGGGTCGGCCGCGGCACGGCGGTGGCGGTCTCGCTGTCCCGGGGACCCGACCTGGTCGCCGCCGTGCTCGGCGTGCTCAAGGCGGGGGGCTGCTACGTGCCCGTCGACCCCGCCCTGCCCGCCGCCAGGGCGGCGTCGATGCTGCGCACCAGCGGCGTCGAGGTCGTCCTCCGGGACGCCGGCCCGCGCTGGGCGGCGCCCGCCGGCCTCCGCCACCTCGACGTGGCCGACGCCGGCCCGGCCGACCACCCGCCGACCCCCGTCGTCGACCAGCACGACCTCGCCTACGTCATCTTCACCTCCGGCAGCACCGGCACGCCCAAGGGCGTCGCCGTGCGCCACCGGGCCCTGCTCAACCTGCTGGACTGGTGCGGGCGCACCTTCGCGTTCGGCCCGGCCGACACCGGCCTGATGGTGACCTCGTTGGGGTTCGACCTGTCCGTGTTCGACCTGTTCGGCCTGCTGGGGTGCGGCGCGTCGGTGTACGTCGCCGACGAGACCCAGCTGCGCGACCCGGCCGTGCTGCTGGACCTGCTGCGCACCGAGCCGATCACCTTCTGGAACTCCGCGCCGACCACCCTGGCCCAGGTGATGCCGCTGCTGGCGGACCTGAGCGGCGGCGACCCCGGCACCGACTCGCTCCGGCTGGTGTTCCTCAGCGGCGACTACACCCCGCTGAGCCTGCCCGACGAACTGCGGCGGGTGTTCCGCGGCGCGGAGGTCGTGAGCCTCGGCGGCGCGACCGAGGCCACGGTCTGGTCCAACTACCACCGGGTGGGCCGGGTGGACCCGGAGTGGCGCAGCATCCCGTACGGCCGCCCGATCGACAACGCGCGCTACTACGTGCTCGACGAGCGGCTGGACCCCGCGCCCGTCGGGGTCGAGGGCGACCTCTACATCGCGGGCGAGTGCCTCGCGGTCGGCTACCTCGGGATGCCGGCCCTGACCGCCGCCCGGTTCGTCGCCGACCCGTTCTCGCCCGAGCCCGGCGGCCGGCTCTACCGCACCGGCGACCGGGCGCTGTACCGGCCCGACGGCGTGATGGTGTTCCTCGGCCGGGCCGACGGGCAGGTCAAGGTGCGCGGGTTCCGCGTCGAGCTGGGAGAGGTCGAGCACGCGCTGCGCGGCCACCCCGGCGTGAAGGACGTCGTGGTGCTCGTGCGCGCCGACCCCGGCGGCGACCGCAGGCTGGTCGCCTACGTCGTGCCCACCGGCGGTCCGGTGACCACCGCCGAGCTGCGCGCGCACGCCGCCCGCACCCTGCCCGACTACATGCTGCCCAACGCGGTGGTGCCGTTGGCGGTGTTCCCGGCCACCGCCAACGGCAAGCTGGACCGCGACGCGCTGCCCTGGCCCGCGCCCGCCGAGCCGGCCGCGCCCGCCGAGCCGGCCGCGCCCGTCGCCGCCGTGCCCGCGGTGCCCGCCGCGTCCGCGTCCGCAGTCGCCGACGAGCTGCGCGGCATCCTGTCGACGCTGCTGGGCGTGGCCGAGATCGACCCGGACACCGACCTGTGGGACCAGGGCGCGACCTCGTTCACCATGATGCAGGTCTCGGCCGCGCTCCAGCGCTCGCACGGCTGCCGCGTCCCGGTCGCCGTGCTGCTCGACGACCCGACCGTGACCGCCATCGCCGCCCACGTGGCGGAGCTGACCGGCGGTCTCCCCGAACCCGGCGGGGCGGTGGCGGACCGCCTCGCCGACCCACCCCCGCCGTCCGGGCCGCCCGCCTCGGTCGACTTCTTCTCGGCCGGGGAACGGGCCGCGTTCAAGGCCGCCGGGTGGGGCACCCGGCGGTTCGGCGAGGACGCGCGCCGCGTCGCGCTGCCAGGCCCCGTACCGAGCGCCGCGGAGGTGCGCCGCCGGGCCAGCACCCGCGAGTTCGCCGACCGGCCGGTCGACGTCGCCGACCTCGGCGCGCTGCTGGCCCTGCTGCGCGACACCGACGTCGACGGTCGCGCCCGCAGGCTCTACCCCTCCGCCGGAGACACCTACGGCGTGCAGGTCTACGTGCGGCTGCGGCCCGGCGCCGTGACGGGCGCGGAACCCGGCCTGTACTACCACCACCCGCACGAGCACGCCCTCGTGCTCGTCACCGCCGAACCGGCCATCGACCGGTCGGTGCACTTCGTCTACAACCGACCGGTGCACGACCGGGCGGCCTTCGAGGTCTACCTGGTCGGCAGCACGCGGGCGGTGGCCCCGCTGTACGGCGAGGATGCGCGGCGCTACCTGCTGCTGGAGGCGGGCTACCTCGGCCAGCTGCTCATGCTGGGCCAGGCGGACGCCGGCCTCGGCCTGTGCCCGATCGGCGACCTCGCGTTCGACCGGGTGCGCGACGAGTTCGCCCTGGCCGAGGGCGACGAGTTGCTGCACGCCTTCCTCGGCGGACCGGCCGGGCGCGCGACCGGCGTCGCCGGCAGGCTCCCCGCGCCGCGCGCCGTCGCGGCGGAGGTCGCCGTGGTCGGCGTCGCGGGCCGCTACCCGGGGGCCGACGACGTGGACGCCCTCTGGCGGCTGCTGCGTTCCGGCGCGACGGCCGTGGCCGCGCCGCCCGCCGCGCGGCGCGACGTGCTCGGCGCGGTGCCCGGCGGCTACCTCGCCGACGTCGAACCCGTCGACACCGCGCTGTTCCCGTCCGCCGGCGGTGACGCGACCGCGCTCGACCCGCAGACGCGCCTCCTGCTGCACACCGCCTGGCAGTGCCTGGAGAACGCCGGGCACACCCCCGCGTCGCTGCCGCCGCGCGTCGGCGTGTTCGTCGCCGCCATGTGGCACGACCACCAGCAGGTGGGCGCGGACCGCTGGCGCGCGGGCGATCGGGCGGTGCTGTCCTCGCTGGCCGCGGACCTGCCGAACCGCGTCTCCCACGCGTTCGGGTTCACCGGCCCGAGCGTGGCCGTCGACACCGCCTGCTCGTCCGGGCTCACCGCGGTCCACCTCGCCGCGACCTCGTTGCGGGCGGGGGAGTGCGACGCGGCCCTCGTGGCCGGCGTGAACCTGATCGGCCACCGCTACCACGCCGCCCTGCTGTCGGACCTCGGCCTGGTCGCCGAAGCGGGGTCCACGGGCGCGTTCGACGCGGCCGGTCCCGGCTGGTCCCCCGGCGAGGGCGTCGGGGTGCTGCTGCTGCGCCGCGCCGCCGACGCCGCCGACGACACCGTGCACGCCCTCGTCGAGGGCAGCGCCCTCGGCCACGCGGGGGGCGGCGGCCGGTTCGGCGCGCCCGCGGCGGACGCGTTGCGCGCCTCCGCGGCGGCGGCGCTGGAGGCGGCGGGTGTCGGCCCGGAGGACGTCGGCTACGTCGAGTGCGCGGCGGCCGGCGCGACCATCGCCGACGCGGCGGAGGTCGAGGCGCTGACCGCGCTGCTGGCCGACCGCGGCGAACCCGTGCCCGTCGGCACCGTCAAGCCCAACGTCGGCCACCTGGAGGCCGCGTCCGGCCTGGTGCAGTTCACCAAGGTGCTGCTGCAACTGCGGCACGGCGAACTCGCGCCGACCCTGCTCGCGGAAGAGCCCAGCCCGCTGGTCGACTGGACCGGTTCGCCGGTCCGCCCGTGCACCGCGGTGCGACCCTGGCCCCACGGCCCCCGCCGCGCGCTGGTCACGGCGGTCGCCGCGACCGGCTCGCACGCGCACGTCGTGCTGCGCGCCCCGGACGCGGTCCCGCCGCGCCCGGAGCCCGCGGGTCCCGCCGCCGTGCTGCTGTCGGCGGACGACGCCGCCTCGCTGCGGGCCTCGGCCGCCGCCCTGCGCGACCACCTCGCCGACGCGCGACCGCGACCGGCCGACGTCGCCTACACCACGCAGTGCGGTCGGGCCGCCCGCCCGGTGCGCGCCGCGTTCGACGCCGCCGACCTCGACGCGCTGATCGCCGACCTCGACGCGTTCGCCTCGGGCGGCGCGGTCGCGGCGCGCGACGAGCGGGCCCGCCGCTGGGCCGCGGGCGAGGAGGTCGACTGGCGTCCCCTGTGGACCGCCCCGGGCCC
>NZ_JBHWIE010000358.1:0-7043 GCF_042732085.1 Actinosynnema sp. NPDC059797 | reverse complement strand
GGCACGCGGGCGCTCTCCCCGGACCGCCTGGTCCACAACCTCACGGTCGACGGGCTGCACACGTACTACGTGGGCGTCGGCGCGACCGCGGTGCTCACGCACAACGACGACCTGCTCCCGCTCGACCAGTGCTTCGAGTCGGCGACGCGGGTCCGGGACGAGGGCTTGGCGCGGATGCACGCGTCCCTCGGGTCGAAGAACCAGGTCAACAGGTCGGCGTCGATGATCGTCGGTGCGGTGGACCGCCGCACGGGGGACACGGCCGTGGGCGTCAAGGTCCCGAACGACGGGGAGTACTGCGCCGAGGACAGGGCGTGCGAAGCGCTCATGGGCAAGGGCTCCCGCCGCGAGGACATCGTGTACAGCGCTCCCCGCTTCCCGAACGACTGGAAGGGCGTCGGCAGCCCGCTCAGCCGGAGCCCGGAGGTCTGCGTACGCTGCCAGGGCAGGATCGACCCGGGCCAGATGCCCTCCGACGCCCGTGCCGAGCCGGGAGGTGCGTGGGGTTGGTGAACGCGACGACGCGCTGGGACTGGTCGCTGCTCCGCACGTCGGTCGGTGACGGTTCGGAGTTGCCCGGGCTGGTGGCCCGGCTGCACTCCGACGACGCCGAGGTGCGGCGGGATGCCTTCCGCACCACCTACGCCCGCGTGGCCAACCAGCGGGACCTGCGGTCCGGCGCGGCGGCGGTGGTCGACCTCCTGCTGACCCGGTTGGAGGGCGGGGGGCGGCTGTTCGGGGACGCCTGGTTCCTGCTCAACGAGATCTACCTCGGTTCCGCGCCCGGCGAGCAGGTGGTCGTCGACGAGGAGCGGGTCGGCGTCGAGGACTACGTGCGAGCACGGGTCCTGTCGTCCTCACCGCACATCCGGAGGGCCTTCGCGGCCGCCGCGCCGGAAGAGCTCGAGGACATGCAGTTCCTGCTGATGGCCATGGCGGGGGATTCGCGCGAGGTCGTCGAGTGGGTGGAGCAGGAGGCGGCCGCGGCGGCCGGGGAGCGCGCCGAGTTCCTGGCCGGGCTGGTGCCGGAGGTGCGCGAGGCGTGGGAGGAGCGTGACGGGTAGCGAGCGGCCCCGCGCTGCTCCTGTTCGCACCTTCGGGTGATCAGCGGACCGCCGCACCTGCCGGTGTTGTAGTTTCGTGACCTGGCAGGTGCGGCTGCCGCCGAGGCTCCTCCTGACCCGGTTGGAGCGGGTGCCTCCAAAGCCCGTCCCGCGTGGGCGTGCCCGCATCCCCACTTCCACCCCGTGGTTCGGCGTGCGCGGACCCGGTGGCGCCGACCGGGCGGCGGCCGGAGGTTCCTCGTGTTCACAAGCTCCGATCTGCGCAGGCGGTGCCGCTGCACCGGCGAGACCCCGAACGCGGTGCGCCGGCAGCGCGCCGCCGACGGCCGGGAGCGGGAGCTGGTCCCCTCCGCCACCACCCCCGGCCAGCAACGGGTCGAGGCCGAGTTCCTCCGGGCGGCCGTCCGCGCCATGGCGGGCCTGCGCCGCCGCGGCCACCCGCTGCGCCCGACCTCCCTGATCAACCGCGTGCAGCTCAGCTCGAGCCTGGTCGGCCTCCAGGTCCACGACACCGCGCTGGACCACCTGCTCGCCGAGGTGCTGCCGACCACCGAGGGCCGCGGCGTGCCGGGGCTGCGCGCCCACCCCGGCCGCGACCACCTGGACCTGCGCGCGCCCGACGGCGAGCTCAGGCTGCTCGGCGTCACCCGGAAGCGCTGGCGGCGCGCCACCGCCGAGCTCCCCGCGCCACCCGCGTCCGGGGCGACACCGCCGCCACCGCCGCCCGCCGGCCTGATGAGCGGCGTCCTGCGCCGCCTCCCGCTGTGGCGGGGCGCGGCCTGGCTGGACGGCGTGGTCGTCGGCGACGTGCTGGAGCTGTACTGGCGGGGCGGCCCGCCGAGCCGGTCGGTCGCCGCCATCCTGACCCGTTCCGCCTGCGGCATCGCGGGCGCCGCGGCGGTGCCGCACGAGTTCCACGACACCGTGCGCGGCGTGGCCCTGACCACCGGCGGGCGCACGACGACCACCCGTGAGCCGGACTGGGCCTGGGTCGAGTGGCTGGCCGCCACCGCGCCGGGCCCGGCCGTGCGGGAACGGGCCGTGCGCCCGGTCCGCGCGCGCCCCGACCTGCCGGACCTGTGGGAGCAGCACGAGATGCGCGCCGCGCTGGCGTCGCGGGACATCACCACCGCCTACCGCCTGCTGCTCGACCACGGCGTGCCCGCCCGGCGCATCGCCGACCTGACCGGCCGGCCGCCGCAGGAGGTCGACCGCGTGCTCGACGGCGACCCGGTCGAGGACTACGACACCCTCACCGCCATCGCGCACGGCCTGGGCATCCCACCCGGCTACATGGGCCTGGCCCACCACGAACAGGTGATGCCGGCCGCGCCCTGCGACTGCGCGCACCTGGACGAGAGAGCCAGGCGCGACGAGTTCCTCGCCCACGCCGCCCTGGTCACCGTGGGCTCCGCGACCAGTTGGCGGTGCCACGCCGACACCTGCTGCCGGACCGCGTGACCGCCCCTTCCCCGAACGCCCCCGCCCGACCCGGGTCCCGTGCGGCGGTGAGCCGCCGGTCACGCGTGCCCGCCCGCCGCGGTCCCGGGCGAAGGCGCGAGCCGCCACAGGGAGGTGACCTCGTCCGCCCGGAACCCGGCCAGGGGGTCCGCTCGCCGGTGCGCCCGGTGGCGGGGACGGGTGTCGAGCCGGTCGACCACCCTCAGGCCCGCTTCGGCGAACATCCGGGTCAGCTGGTCGCGGGTGCGCAGGCCCAACCGCTCGGCGAGGTCGGAGAGGACCAGCCAGCCCTCCCCGCCGGGGGCCAGGTGGTGGGGCAGCCCGGACAGGAAACCGGTCAGCACGCGCGAGCCGGGGTCGTAGATCGCGGCGTCGAGCGGCGAGGCGGGGACGGCGGGCAGCCAGGGCGGGTTGCACACGACCAGGTCCGCGCGCCCCGCCGGGAACAGGTCCGCCCGCTCGACCCGGATCCGGTCGGCCAGGCCGAGCCGGGCGGCGTTGTCGCGGGCGCAGGCGACCGCGCGGGGCTGGACGTCGGTGGCCACGACCCGCCCGGCTCCACGGCGCACGAGCACGGCGGCCAGCACGCCGGTCCCGGTGCCGATGTCGAAGGCGGTCGCCGGCCGCGGCCACGGCGCCGTCGCGACGAGGTCGAGGTACTCCTGGCGCGTCGGGGCGAACACGCCGTAGTGGGGGTGGATCGTGCCGCCCAGCGCGGGCACCGGGACCCCGCGGACCCGCCACCGGTGGGCGCCGAGCACGCCGTGGAGCTCGGTCAGGGGGGTGACGAGCCGCTCGTGCGACGGGCCGTGCACGAGCAGGCACGCCAGGGACACGTCGGGCGCGTGGGGGAGGTCGAGGCGGTACCCGGGCCCGAGTTCGACCAGCACCCGGCTCAGCACGCGGGCGCGGGGGGCCGCGGCCCACCGGTGCCGGTGGAAGAGGTCGGCGGGGGTGCCGTCGCGCCGGACCGGCCGCCGGTCGAGCCGCCGCCCCATCGCGTCGAGCAGTTGCCGCGCGTTGCGGTAGTCGCCCCGCCACAGCACGGCCCGGTTCCGGCGCGCGAGCGCCAAGGCACGGTCGGCGCGAAGCTCGTCGCCCGCCACGACGACGTCTTCGGGGATCGGGAAACGGCTCGGGGCGGCCCAGCGGGCCCGCCGGACGCGGCCGTCTTCCCGCCAACGGAGGAAAGGTCGAGCAGTGCGGTCAACGAGGTGGTGCTCCACCGGGACTCCCAGCCAGGGGGAGCCGCCTTCGGCGGGCGGGGGCCATCAAGGCGTGCGGCCGTCCGAAGACGGCTCGATTCGGTCGTGCGCGAACAGCCGTCAGTCGGACGGGCCGCGCCACACCACCGAGCCGGGGATCATGCGCGAGACCGTACCAGCCACCGCCCGGGGCGAACACCCGTTTCCAGGACGCCCTGCGAACGCCGGGGCGACTGGTGCCCACCCGCGTGAACACCAGCCGCTTCGCGTGCCCCCGGCAGGATTCGAACCTGCGACCTCGGGATTAGAGCGAGACGCCTGTCATCGTTCACCATGACCGGTCGACATCTGCTTCTACCTGCGCTAATGCTCCGTACCGGTTGAGCGTTATCGATCGTTCGCCACGGTCGTCTGCCATCGTTTCGCAGGGGTAAGGCATGGAGATGATCTCCACCCCTGTCGTGGGCAAGCCTGTGGGCTGGTCGATGCCGTCAAGGCGTCGAGCTGTCCACAGGTGCGGCAGCCGAGCGCCCAGACCACCGCTCCTAGTGGACCACTCGGCGCTCGTTCCAACTGTGTTCGGCCGCCTCGACAGCTCGCGACCATCACACTGCCAGCAACCAGCACCCCAGCCGCGCCATACCTATAAGCCAGCCGGATACGCTCGGTCGAGGTGCCGAACAGCTGTCACCGCAGGGCCCGTTGCGGTCAGTGTTGCGGTCAAGCGGCAGGCACGACATGCTGGCCGCACTCCTGCGGCCCGCGTTGATCGCCAGCTGCACATGCGGCAACACGTAGGGTGCATACCCACCCGGCGCAGACATGCCAAGAAGGCCAACGTGACGTGATCGTCACCCGTCCGGGCAGGGTCGCTTGACATGAAAGCTGGTATATTTTCGGCCATGAAGTCGCACCCGTCAGCCGTAGAGGTGATCGACGATCTTGGATCCAAAGTGACGGAGGGCTTCGCGCGCGCCGTCGCCAACACCAGGAAGGACCTGGCGACGTACCGTCAGGAGCTTCCCGGCTTCGCTGGCACGCACAGTGAGCGAGGTCTGGCGAACTGGATTCATGATCGGCTCTGGTACCACCTTGGCGTCCACCTCGACGGGTTGGACGAGGTGCACTTCCACGACCAAGAACCCCATCGGGAGATGCGGATCGGAATCAGGTACCGCTTCCGAGTTAAGCGGCACACCGAGACCGGCGGCGTCAGCACCTACCAGACGCAGACCGCGCTCGACTTCCTGCAACAGGTTCCAATTCAGGAACCGCTGGAAGGCTTTGAAGAGATCCGACTAATTATGGGGTATGTCTGGGATCCCGAGGCTCGCAGCATCGGCCCTGCGGTCATCTCACTGCGAGAGGACCGCGACAAGGTGGTCTGGCTCGAGGAGCTGCCCGAGCCCGGTGCTGCCGGAGCTACCCCTGTGTCGCCTCTGCCTCCCAAGATCGATCCGGCACCTCCGGTGGTCGACGTCGAGGGTGACGACGTTGAGGAAACCGGGAATGATAAGAAATGAACGACTTTGGCCTGGTGCTATCAACTGCGCGCCGCGCCAGAGGGTTGACTCAAGAGGATCTGGCACTTGCCGCTGAGATTACTCAAGCCGCCCTCTCTCGCTACGAGAATGACCAACGTGAGCCAGACGACGAAGTGCTGGCACGTCTCGCTAAAGCTCTTGGCGTGACGCCAGAATTTCTCCGTGTTGCAGGCCGCGTGCGCGGAGGGATGGCGGTAGAAGCGCATATGCGCCGCCGTCAGACCGCAAAACCGACGGTTTGGCGTCAGTTGGAATCTCAGCTCAACATGTACAGAATGCACGCAAGGCAGATCTATGAAGAGGTCTCCGTGCGTGCAGAACAGAGTGTTCCCCAGCTTGACCTTGTCGAGACTACACCTGAAGCTGCCGCACGCATCGTTCGCATGCAGTGGCGCATGCCCGTCGGATCCGTTCGCAACCTGACCCAATGGCTCGAAGCCGCTGGCTGCATCGTAATTGAGGAAGACTTTGGCACCGCCAGAGTTGACGGCCTTTCTCAATGGATTGACGACTACCCTGTCATAATGATCAACAATCGAGTTCCGACCGATCGCAAGCGCCTGACGCTTGCCCATGAGCTTGCACACCTTGTACTGCATTCGGAAAACGTTTCATCCGAAATGGAGGACGAGGCTAACCGCTTCGCAGGCGAATTCCTCATGCCGACGGAGATGATTCGCCCACAGTTGCGAACACTCACTCTTGGCAGGTTGCACGACTTGAAACGAGAGTGGGGAACTTCGATGCAAGCACTTATCGAACGCGCTCACCATCTCGGCCTGATCACTGCAACTCAACGAACCAACCTCTACAAGTCGTTGAGTGCGCGGGGTTGGCGAACCAGAGAACCGCTGAGCGATGAGTTGATGCAGGAAACACCTACGCTTACACGCGCGATCGGAGAAGCTCTGGCAGCGAAAGGGTATAGCAAAGCAGAGATCGATCGCCTCGCCGGGTTCGACGAGTCAGTACCTGATCATCCATTCCGACCAACGCGCAGTCGGCTACAGCTTGTTTAGTGCCCGCGGCAAGCACGCCTCTCCCGCTCCGTCGTGCTGTATGGCCCGGCGTGACGGTCGCACCAAGAGGTTGAACGCGGCCGCCTCTCTCGTCACGTCGCACACCCGGCGGCACAGTTGGACGGCCTTGCACGCGTCCTGCTTAGCCTCGAAGTCGTCGCCCCGTGTCGAACTCGACGGCGGCGAGCACGTTGTACGCCTTTCCCGGAGGCGACACGTCGTGCGTGCGTTCGGCGCAGGTCAGTATCCGTGTGCAGTACTCACGCGCTGCTCAGGGGTGCCGCGCTCGAAGTATAAGGTGCCCAACTCGATCAGGCACGTACCTTGCTAGCGCAAGTTGCCGAAAGTCTCGGTTACTGCCAGCGACTTAAAGTAGCAGACACAGACTGGTCGCCTTTCCTCCGACGAGGGGCTTCGTGTCATCCCGCCGACCTGGCTTGTCCCAACCGCGCGTGTCAAGGGGGAAGCTTCCGCCGCTGCTGAGCCGTTGGGCTGGGACTCCCCCTTGGCGCGTGTGGTTGCCCTCGGGGAGGTCGGCGGGATGACACGTTGTCCCGGCCCACGCTGGTAGCTGAACCGGCGGTGCCGTCCCGGTCATCCTGCTGGCCTGCCGCGCGGCGAGCGCATCTTGTGATTTTTTGCGGTCGCCTTCGGGGGTCGCTGGCCGTTCCTCGCCGACGTCGGGACCGGCGCCCTTCCTTGCGCGGTGCGCCCGCGGGCCGCCAGGCCCGCTTGGGCGTGCCGCACTAC
>NZ_JBHWIE010000357.1:0-7044 GCF_042732085.1 Actinosynnema sp. NPDC059797 | reverse complement strand
CAGCTACATCTCCGGCGAGGCGGGCCGCTGGCGCGGCAACGCGCTCAACGACGACGGCACCAAGTGGGGGACCGACCTCGCCACCACGTGCGAGGGCGGCAGCTGCACCACCGACCCGCGACGGGTCTACGGCGACACCCACACCTCCACCAACATGTGCCACCGCTCGACCTCGGCCGAGATCGCCGGCGCCGCCATCCCGGGCGCCACCGCGATCAACCTGGCCTGCTCCGGCGCCACCACGCGCGACGTGCGGCAGGGCGACGCCGCGCGCAACCAGCCCAACCAGCTCGACCTGCTGCGCGCCGCCGTGCGCGACTACCGGGTGGAGCTGGTCGTGCTGTCCGTCGGGGGTAACGACCTGGGGTTCGGCGACATCATCGCCGACTGCGTCAAGGGCTACCTGACGCCCTTCGGGCCCTACCGGTGCAGGCCGAACTGGGAGGCGAAGGTCGCCGACTACTTCGACCGGTTCCGCGCGGACGTCGGCGCCACCGTCAGGGCGATCAAGGAGGTCGTGAACGCCGCCCAGGGCGCGGGCACCTACCGGTTCGTCCTCCAGTCCTACCCCTCGCCGCTGCCGAGGGCCGCGGACTTCCGCATCGCCGAGAGCGGACCGCGGTTCGCCGAGGGCGGCTGCCCGGTGTGGGACTCCGACGCCGACTGGGCGCGCGACGAGCTGGTGCCCGCGATCGCCACCCAGCTCAGGACCGTCGCCGACGAGCGCAACGTCCGGTTCCTCGACCTCCAGCGGGCCTTCGACGGCCGCGAGGTGTGCGCGAAGGCGTCCCGCCAGGCCACGAGGGCCGACACGGCGGCCGACCCGGTGCCCGGGACCGAGTCGGAGTGGGTGCGCTGGGTCGTCAGCGGCTACACGTCCCAGGGCGACCTCCAGGAGAGCATGCACCCGAACTTCTACGGCCAACGCGCCCTGGGCACCTGCCTGCGCCTCGTGCACGAGAAGGGCGCCGGCGACTTCGCGTGCCGCAACACCCCGGGCGCCGGTCCGGGCCGCATGGCGCTGTCGCCCCTGGCAGTGTCCACTGTGGATTGAGAGTGGCGGCTCGGCCGCGGGGTACCCTCGAACCGGACGACACCGTTCCGGGTGAGAGGGGCAGACGTGCCGGGAGTTCGGCGGGCCGCGTTGGCGGGAGCGCTGCTGGTGGTGCTGGGCGCGTGCACGGCGGAGCCCTCGGGTTCCCCCGAGCCGACCTCGACGACCGGCGACGCCCCGCCCGCCGAGCGCGTGCACGTGTCGCTGGGCGACTCGTACGCGACCGGCTACCGCCCGGCCGACGCGGGCGGGCCGGAGGGTTCCGCCCCGGGCTTCGCCGACCTCGTCGCCGAGCGCTCCGGCCTGCGCCTGCTCAACTTCGCGTGCAGCGGCGCCACGTCCGCCGAGTTGCGCACCGAGGCGGGCTGCGCCCCCGCGGCCCGCGCCCTCGACGCGCCGGACCCGGGCACCCGCACCCAGCTCGACGCGGCCGTCCAGGCGCTGCGCGAGCACGAGGGGCGGGTGGGCCTGGTGACCGTCGTGATCGGCGGCAACGACCTGGCGCCCTGCGCGCGGGCGGAGGAGCCGGTGGCGTGCGCGACCGGGGCCGTGGCCGAGGTCCGGTCCAACCTGGCCGCGACCCTGCCGGTCCTGCGGGAGGCCGCCGGCGACGCCCCGATCGTGGGCCTGACCTACCCGGACGTGTTCCTCGGCGCGTGGGTGAACACCGCGTTCCCGAACGGCCAGGACCTGGCGCGGCTGTCGGTGTCGCTGTTCCGCGACTTCTTCAACAACGCGCTCAAGGCGGAGTACGAGAAGGCGGGGGTCCGGTTCGTCGACATCACCGAGGCGACCGGCGGCTACGGGTCGCTGGGCGAGGTGACCCTCGACCCGACCTACGGCAGCATCCCGACCTCCGTGGCGCGGGTGTGCGCCCTGACGTACTTCTGCCGTTACGCCGACGTGCACCCGACGCCGGAGGGGCACCGGGAGATCGCCGACGCCGTCCTGGCCGCCATGGGCCGCTGACCGGGCGGGCGGGTCCGGGCGCGACGGCCCGGACCGGAGTCCTCTGTGGACGGTCAGTCCGCCGCGCGCTCCGCGATCAGCGCCGCCACGCCCTGGATGAGCCGGTCGAGGCCGAAGGCGTAGGCGTGCTCCGGGTTGTGGGCCGACCGGTGCGCCTGCCCGGCGGCCTGGCCGACGCGGGCCGAGATCGGGAACCGCGAGGGGTCGAAGACCGCCTCGATCGCGGGCTGGACCTGCCGCCACCACTGCTCGTCGTCGATGCCGGTGCGGCGGACCGCCCGGTCGGCCTCGACCCGGCGGCGGGCGACGCCCTCGACGTGGGTGTGCACGAGGGTGATGACCGCGTCCATCTCCACGTCGGTGAGGCCGATGCCCTCGATCACGGCCAGCTCGCGCTCGTACTTGGCGATCGTGTGCGGCCCCAGCGGGGGACGGCCGGTGAACACCTGGAGCACCCACGGGTGGCGCATGCAGAGTTCCCAGTTCACCTGCGCGACCCGGCGCAAGCCGTCCTGCCACGGCGCGTCGCCCCTCGGCCCGAGCAGCCGGACGGCTTCGCCGTAGACCGTGTCGAGCATGGCCTCGACCAGCTCTTCCCGGGATGAGACGTAGGTGTAGAGGGACATCGTGCCCACGCCCAGCGCCTCGGCGACCCGGCGCATGGACAAGGTGGCCAGGTCCTGGTCACCGTCGGCGATGCCGATCGCGGCGGCGGTCACCTGCGCGGTGGTCAGGGTGTGCTTGGGACCGCGCCGCGGCAGTTGCCGCGTGCCCCACAGCGTCGCGACCGTGCGTGCCGGATCGCTGCCGCCGCTGATCTCCGTCCGGTCCATGCGCCCATTGTAGGAAGCTGACTTCGTATGGCGTACGTAATTCTGTGCTACGGTTCTTCGTATGCCATACGGAGATGTGGGACCGGTCGCGGTCCCTTCGGACGACCTGGCGATCCAGGCCGTCGGCGTGCGCAAGGGCTTCCGGGGCAGGGCGGCGCTCGACGGGTTCGACCTGGACGTCCGGGCGGGCGCGGTGTGCGGCCTGCTCGGGCCGAACGGCGCCGGGAAGACCACGGCCGTGCGGGTCCTGACGACCCTGCTCCGCCCCGACGCCGGGCGGGTCCGCGTGGCCGGGTGCGACGCGCTGGCCGACCCGAGGGCGGTGCGCTACCGGATCGGCCTGGTCGGGCAGCAGGCCTCGGTCGACGAGGTCCTCAGCGGCAGGCAGAACCTCGTCCTGTTCGGCAAGCTGTACCACCTGACCTCCGCCGCGGCCCGCCGGCGGGCCGACGAGCTGCTGGAGCGGTTCGACCTGACCGGCGCGGCGGACCGGCCCGTCGCCGGGTACTCGGGCGGGATGCGCCGCCGCCTCGACCTGGCCGTCGGCCTGGTCCTGGCGCCGCCGGTGCTGTTCCTCGACGAGCCGACCACCGGCCTGGACCCGCGGGCCCGCCTCGACGTCTGGGCCTCGGTCAGGTCGCTCGTCGGCTCCGGCACGACGGTCCTGCTGACGACCCAGTACCTGGAGGAGGCCGACCGGCTGGCCGACCGGATCGCCGTCCTCGACGCCGGCCGGGTCGTCGCCGAGGGCACCCCCGACGAGCTGAAGGCGAAGGTGGGGCCGGACCGGGTCGAGACCGTCACCCGCAAACCGACCCTCGACGAGGTGTTCCTCCACCTCACCGGGCGCCCCGCCACGACCGGGGGGCGCGCGTCGTGACCACCGCCGTGACCACCACCGCCCGGGACGCGGCCACCCTCGCCGGGCGGATCCTGCGGCACTGGGCGCGACGACCGGTGTCGGTGCTGCTCGGGCTGCTGTTCCCGGTGATGGTGCTGCTGATGTTCGGGTACCTGTTCGGCGGCGCGATGGCCGTGCCGGACGGGCACTACCTCGACTTCCTGATCCCGGGCGTGCTGGCGATGACCATGCTGTTCGGGCTGGAGGGCGTGGTCGTCGCGGTCACCGCCGACACCGCCAGGGGCGTCACCGAGCGCATCCGCGCCATGCCCGTCTCCACCGCATCGGTCCTCCTCGGCCGCAGCGCGGCGGACCTGCTCAACGCCGTGGCCGGCATCGCCGTCGTCGCCGCGACCGGGCTCCTGGTCGGCTGGACCGCGGACCGCGGCCCCCTGCCCGCGCTGGCGGCCGTCGGCCTGCTGCTGTGGCTGAGGTTCGCGTTCACGTGGGCGGGCACCTACCTGGGGCTGCTGCTGAAGACCCCGGAGTCCGCGGTCGCCGTGCAGGTCCTGGTGTGGCCGGTCGGGTTCCTGTCCAGCGCGTTCGTCTCGCCCGACACCATGCCGGGCTGGCTGGACGTCGTCGCCACCTGGAACCCGCTGTCCGCCACGGCGGCGGCGATCCGCGAGCTGTTCGGCAACCCCGACTGGGACGCGGGCGGCTGGGCCGACCGGCACGCGGTGACCCTCGCGCTGGTCTGGCCGGCCGTGCTCACCGCGGTCTTCCTGCCCCTGGCCGCGCGGCGGTACCGGGCGCTGGGGCGCTGACGCGGCCGTGGACCGGCGACCTCGTCGGTCCACGGCCGCGTCCGACCGGGTGTGGCCGCACCGGGACTAGGACGACCACCACGAGAACCCGTGGTCCTCCTCGACCGACCCGTCCTCGGCCCGCCGCGCCAGCACCGCCGCCACCGCCTCGTCCACGGTGGGGCGCAGCGTCAGCAGGGCGTCGACCTCGGTCACCCGCATGGGGTCCACCACCGTGCGCTGCCGGGCGACCACGGCGAACCCGACACCGGTCTCGTGGGCGCGCTCGTGCACCTCCATCAGCACCGCGATGCCCAGCGAGCCGAACAGCCCCACGCCGCAGAGGTCGACCACCAGCGCCGCCGGGTCGTCCTCCAGGCACGCGAACAGCTCCTGGCGCACCTCGCGGTAACTGTCCGTGTCGACCTCGCCCCACACCTCGGCGAACACCACGCCGCGACGCCGGGCGACCCGGACGGCCACCGGCGTCCGGTCGTCGTCCCCGTCCGGGCCGTGACCTGGTAGGACCGGTGCGCTTGCGGTGATCTGGCGCCCTGGAACTGGAGTCACCCGGAACGTTTACCCCGCCATCGCCCGGTCAACACGCGCGCGCGGTGGTGAGGTGACGCCGCGTGCCGGGACGGGGCCCTCGCCGCGGTTCGGGACGGGACCTCACCGCGGTCGCGCCCGTCCCGGCCCGCGGGCGGTCAGGGCTCCAGGCGCAGGAACGCGTACACGGTGGTGCCGTGCGCGGTGGTGTGCGTGCGGACCAGGTCGGACAGGTGGTTGACCATCAGCAGGCCGCGGCCGCCCTCCTGGTCCCGGGTCGCCGGTCGGCGCCCGGCGAGGGGGTCGCTCAGCCGGCCGCCGTCCTCGACCGCGCAGACCAGGTGGTCCCCGTCCCGCCAGAGGCTGAGCCGGCAGTCCGCGCCGGCGTGGCGCAGGCTGTTGGTCACCAGCTCGGTGGCGATGAGCGCGAGGTCGGCCGACCGCTCGGCGGCCAGCCCCAGGCGGTCCGCCTCCGCCACGGCGAACCGGCGGGCCCCGCCGATGCCGGCGGTGGTGGCGACCGCGAGGCCGACGGCTCCCCGGACGGCGTCGAGCGGCCGGTTGTAGCGGTCGACGACGGCGTCCGGCGCGTAGTGGTCGCTGTCGTAGCGCCGCGTGGTCTCCCACACCAGGGGGTGCGTGGCCAGCGCGTCGGTCACCACGTGCTCGTCGAGCGCGGAGGTGTCGTAAGGGCAGGCGATGGTGACGTCCCGCCCGGCGAACGCCAGGTTGATCAGCGCCTCGTGCTGGGCGCAGGCCGGGTACTCGGTGTCGGTGCGCCCGGCCCAGATCGGCTCGCCGATGATGCGCACGTGCTCCTCCCCGTGGCGGTCGGCGAACCGGCGCAGCACGCCGGGGATGATCCGGCCCGGGTTGCGGCCCTCCACCTCCATGTCGAGCAGCAGCACCTCGGTCGCGGCGTCGGCGAGGGCGTCGCGCAGCAACCGCAGCCGCGCGGCGGGCACCGACGCGGCGACCGGGTGACCCAGCTCCAGGCCCTCGGTGACGAAGGGCACGAGCAGTTCCAGGTACTCCTCGTCCGAGGCGTAGAACACCGCGGGGTGCACGAAGTTCCCCGCGGGAGGGACGGCTGTGGTGTTCATGTGCCTGGCTCCACACTGACGTCGAGGTCGAGCAGGTCCACCATGGCGGCCACGCCCGGCCACGACGTGCGCAGCACGACGGACGCGCCGTGCCGGTCGGCGTGGTCGGCCAGGCGCAGCAGGCCGCGGTGGTCGAGGAAGGAGAGGTCGGTGGCGTCGACGACCAGTCGACCGTCGCGCGGGCGCGGGTCGGCCCGCTCCAGCGCGAGCGCGAACAGGTCGTCGTTGGCCGGGTCGACCTCGCCGCCCAGGGCGGTGGTCCGGTCGCCCGCGGCGTGCAGCCGGAAGGCCGGGTAGGCCGTGTTGGTGGCCGGGTGCATGCAGGCGACCTGCGCGAAGGTGTGCTCGTCCACCTCCGCCTTCGAGTAGGCGCACATCGCCGAGAACGGGTGGCGGGCCATGTGGTGGTCCACCCGGTGCTCGTACCGGGTGAACGCCTCCAGCCGCTCCGGGGTGCGGACCAGCGGCGTGCAGTCGGCGGCGACGCGCAGCCCGGCGAACCCGGCCGCCAGCGCCGCCTCCGTCGCCTCGGCGTAGGACCGCACCTGGACGTCGGGCTCGACCACCGCGTCCGCCGGGTAGGTCGCGTCCAGCGACGCGACCTCGGCGGCCCCGGTCCGCAGCGCCTCGTCGATCCCCCCGATCCCGTCGAGGTCCGCGACCAGCGCGTCCACCGCCCCGGGGCCGAGGTAGCGGACCCGGAGCCCGAGGGCGAGGCCCTCGCCCAGGAACTCCCGGACGCGGGCGAGGAAATCGTCCCGGTCGTCGTACCGCCAGCACACGTGGTCGTGGGCCCCGAGACCTCGCACGTGCGCTACCAGTCCGGTTCTGCGCATGTCAACACCTAACCACGGCCGTCGGGTGAACGGCCACGGGGTCGGTGCTGGCC
>NZ_JBHWIE010000356.1:0-7058 GCF_042732085.1 Actinosynnema sp. NPDC059797 | reverse complement strand
GGCCGAAGTCGTGCAGCCGCGCGACCTTCCAGGCGTTGCCGAAGACGCTGTCGCGGTCGAGCTTCACGCCCTTCGGCTCCCCGGTCGAGCCCGAGGTGAACACGATGAACGCCAGGCCCCGCGCCTCCGGGTGGTCCGATCGTCCTTCGTGGACTGTTACCCGCTCGCCGTCGACCACCGCCGAGGCCTCGACCCGCTCGGCGATGCGCGCCACGTCCGCGTCGGGCGTGCGGGGGCCGAGCGGGACGACCACCAGCTCGTCGCGCACGCACCGCGAGATGAGCCGGGCCAGCCGTTCGCCGGACGGCACCCGCACGACGACCCGGCTGTACTCGGGGAGGTCGGAGAGGTCCGGGAGATCGGGGAGGTCCGGGAGATCGGGGAGGTCCGGGAGGTCGACGGGTCCGGGCAGACCGGTCGGGCCGGGCAGGCTGATCAGGCCGGGCAAGCCGGCAGGTCCGGGCAAGCCGGTCGGGCCGGGCAAGCCGGTCCGCGGCAGTGGCGCGGTGGCGCGGTCAGCGGGCATCCCGACCACCCCCGAGGTTGACCGTGATCGTCTTGGGCCGCTGGTACTCGCGCAGCGCCAGCACGCTCAGGTCGGTCCCCGCGCCGGACCCGCGCCGGCCGCCGTGGGGCAGCTCGGGCGTCTGCACGAGGTGGCAGTTCACCCAGACCTCCCCCGCGTCCACCCGGCTCGCCAGCCCGATGCCGTCCGCCAGCGACGAGGTCCAGACGCTGGCCGCCAGCGCCTGGGGCTGCCCGTTGGCCAGCCGCACCGCGTGGTCCGGGTCGTCCGCCGCCTGCACGGTGAGGACCGGGCCGAAGACCTCCTCGCGGACGGCCACGTCGTCATCGTCCACATCGGACAGCACAGCCGCAGGCCGCCAGAAACCGCCACCGGTGCCCTCGTCCGTCGCCGTGGGCGACACCGCCCGCGCGCGAGCCGCCGAGCCGCCCACCAGCCGGTCGTACCTGGCCACCTGGTCGGGGTTGTTCAAGGGGCCGAACGACGTGCCCGCCACCCGCTCCCCCATGGCCTTGGCCAGCAGCTCCACGACCCGGTCGCGGTCCTCGCGCAGGGCGATGACCCGGGCGGGCGCGGCGCAGCTCTGGCCCGCGTTGTACGTGACGGCGTCGGCCAGCGCGTCCCAGGTGAACGCGGGTGCGTCCGGCAGGACGACGCAGGGGCAGTTCCCGCCCAGTTCCAGGCTCACGCGCGCCACCCCGGCACGCGCCGCCACGTCCGCGCCACCCGCCGTGCTGCCGGTGAACGCCACACCGTCCACCCCGGACGACACCAGCAGGCGGCCGGTCTCGCGACCGCCCTGCACCACCCGCAGGACGTCCGGGCCCAGCGCCTCCGCGGCGTCCCGGGCGAGCAGCGCCGCGGAGTCCGGTGTGGTCGGCGCGGGCTTGAGCACGACCGCGTTGCCGGCCGCGAGCGCGGGCGCGCACCGCCAGGCCGCCATCATCACCGGGTAGTTCCAGGGCAGGACCGCCGCGACGACGCCCAGCGGTTCCCAGCGGACCCAGCTCTCGTGGCCCGGCACGAGGCGGCCGGCGGCCGGTCCCTGGTCGGCCCGCGCCGCCCAGGCGTAGAAGTCGAACAGCTCCGCCGCGCCCAGGACCTCGGCACGCGCCTCCCGCTCCGGTTTGCCCGTGCCCGCGATCTCCGCGGCGACGTACTCGTCGGCGGCGTCGGCGATCCGGCGGGCGAGCGCGGCCAGCCGCGCGCAGCGCTGCGACGGCACGAGGTCGGCCCACCCGGTCGCCGCGCGCCGGGCGGCGTCGACCGCCGCGCGCACCTGGTCGGCGGTGCCGTGCTCCAACTGCCCGCGGACCCGTCCCGTGCGCGGGTCGACGAGGTCCACCGCGGTCACCGGGTCGCCTCCGCCACCGCGCACCGCGCGCAGGGGCAGTGCGGGCAGCCGACGTCGTGGAGGTGGTCCGGCAACCGGGATTCCGAGTCGCACACCAGGCAGGTCAGGTCGCCGATCTCGCTGAGCACCTCGCGGTAGTCCACGGGGGACATCCGCGCGTCGGACCCGATGGGCACGTGCGGTGCGCCGATCGCCAGCACGACGTGGTCGGTGATGGCGCCGACCGCGTGCGAGACGGAGCCCTCCACCAGGAAGATCTGCCCGGCCTCGGTCGGGTGCACGCGCCCGCCGTAGGTGATGGTGCCGCGCCCGCCGACGACGGCCAGGACGTGGTGCCCGACGTGCGTGTGGGGCGGGAAGCCCGTGCCCGCGGCCAGCCTGATGAGGTCCGCGCCGATCGCGCCGTTGCCCACCAGGCCCGATCCGGTCGCCTCGGCGCCGTGCACCCGGATCGGGCGCGGTCCGTGCGGGACGGTCAACGTGGACGTGCCACCCTCGACGACCCCGCGGGCCCACCTGACGATCTCCAGTCCGGCATCGGAAACAACCGCATCCGTCATAGCGCGAGAACCCCCATTGTTTCCGCACTTGGCCAGGAATGCGCGCCCCCAGGCACGCAGAATGATCGTGAACAGCGCTAAATAACGCCCAATGCCATTGTTGCCCCCAGTTGAACCACAATTCGGTCGTGGATTCCAAGATCTCGACCGGACCCCCAAGCTCCACCTAGCAAAGCAGCGGACCAACAGTCCGAGCATCGGCCGATCGGGGGAACTTGCCCACCGGATGGGTGGGCATTCCGTGACCGTACCTGCTGCGATCTTCCCCCATCGGACCATTGACGACCGATCGACATGCGACGGACACGAAGGACAGATCAACATTGTCGGCGCCTCGCCGCGTGATCACGACCGGCGCCGGACGGGCCTTCCACCCGCGTCGCTCGGTGTTGCGGTCGAAGCGATCACGACGTCACCGGGCGTTGCGACACACCGAAGTCACCGCGTGTCCGAAAAGCGCGACAAGACCGTTCCGCAGACCCTGTTCGGGTGAATTATCGCCTTTTCCGGGCCGTCGGCCGCGATCGCCGGCGGCTTTCCGCCCACCATCTACTCCGGACCGGCGGCGCGGGAGGGGCTCGCCCGGCGGGCCCCGCGGGGTGGAGACTCCACCGGTGAACCGCGGACGAGTGCTGGTCGTGTCGGTCGGAGTCGTGCGCCCCCTGCCCTGGCACGGGCGCACCGTGGCGTCGGGCATCGCGAAGGTCCCGGTGGAGGGACCGGTCGAGGTCACCCGGCTGGGCCTGGCGGGCGACGAGCAGGGCGACCGGAAGCGCCACGGCGGACCGGACAAAGCGGTCCTCGTCTACCCGGGCGAGCACTACCGGGCGTGGGCGCCGCGACTGGGCGACCTCACCGCGCCCGCGTTCGGCGAGAACCTCACCACCTCCGGCGTCCTGGAGGGCGACGTGGTGCTGGGCTCGGTCTACGCCGTCGGCACCGCGGTGCTCCAGGTGACCCAGCCCCGCCGCCCCTGCTTCAGGTTGGCCGCCCACCACGGCGTCGAGGACCTGGCCGTCCTCACCCAGCGCAGCGGCCGAACCGGTTTCTACTGCCGGGTCCTGACCCCCGGCCACGTGACCGCCGGCGACCGCCTCGACCTGCTCTCCCGCCCCGGGCACGGCATCACCGCCGCCGAGGTGCACCGCGTGCTCAACGTCGACCGCGCCGACCGGGCGGCCGCCCGCCGCCTGCTCGACCACCCCGACGTGCTGCCCGCCTCGTGGGCCACCCTGCTCGGCAAGCGCCTGGACGGGCACCTGGACGACCAGGCCGAACGCCTCCACGGCCGGGCGGGCGACACGCCGCCCCCGTCGCAGCCTCGGAATGCCGGCGCCGCAGGCCACCCGGTCGAGATCTCCGAGCAGCCCGGCGCGACCGCACCGGGTCCTCCGCCGGGCGGCCGGGGTTTCAGGTGATCTTGCGAACCAGGCCGGTGTAACCCGTGACCGCCAGGGTGGCCAGGGCCCAGACCACGGCCTGCAACAACCAGATGAGCACCGTGAACGCCTGCCCTTGTCGCGTCGCGGTGTTCAGGTCGCAGCGGTCCCTCAGACCGGTGGTGCCCAGGGGGAGGCCCCGGTCGATGCCCAGGCCGACCTGTTCGACGAGGGAGCACGGCGAGCCGGGGGTCTTGGCGTTCTTCGTCCGCTCGGCCGCGTAGTGGCCCGGGGAGGTCGGCACGTGCCCCGCCGCGACGCCCGCCGCGCCCGCCATGAGCAGGACGACCAGCAGGGCGACGGCGGTGCGGCCCGCCCGGTAACCGTAGCCGCCGACGATGCCCCAGGCGCGGTGCACCAGCTTCGCCCACGGGCGGTCGCGGAGGTCGCCGCGGTCGCGCAGGTCCTCCTGCTGGGCGATGAGGACCTGCCTGGCCGCGGCGTCGTGCCCGGCGGCGCGCTGGACGGCGGCGAGTTGCTGGTACGGCTGGGCGGCGTACTCGGTGGTGTGACGCCTGATCCAGTGCAGCCAGCGCTCCCACCCCGTGTAGTCCAACGAGGCGTAGGTGAACCCGGCGAGCTTCGCCTTCCCCCGGCCATCGCACCCCTCGGCGCAGATGAGCCGGTCGTTCAGGTACACCGACGTGGACCGGGCGTGCATCAGGTCGAGGACGGGCCCTTCCGGGTTGGACAGCTCACCCGAGACCAGGAGCATCCCGTCGATCTTCGCCGAGTGCAGGATGACCGAGGCGGCGGTCCCCGTGCCGGCCGCGGTGAAATCGTCGGCCAGGTAGACGTTGCCGCCCACCTGCGCCCCTCGGGCGGACAACGCGCTCGCCGAGCTGTTGGTGATCGTCGAGTGGTTCAGGTCCAAGTCGCCGTCGACGCGGGCGGCGATGAGCCGCACGGTGCCGTGGTCGTCGTCGGAGTGGGCGGTGAACCCGTGGCGCAGGAACACCGAGAGGTCGACGTGCAGCCCGTCGGCCATGAGCGCGGGGCCCCGCGTGCAGGTCAGCACGGCTTTGTTCGCCTCGAAGTTGCCCGCGATGTGCGCCCCGGTGAGCCGTACCGCGCCCCACGCGTGATCGGTGTTCGCGACGACCTTCCGGAGGAACACATTGCCGTCGACCCGCAGCCGGTCCGCGTGGAACGCCGATAGTCGGCTGCCGTCGAAGTCCAGCGCGGAGAGCCGGGCGCTCCGGGCGGTGACGATCCCGGTGATCTCGCAGTCGGCGAGGCGCAACCTGACCTGGCTCTGGACGAAGTCGAGGTCCAGCGCGCCGACGACGCGGGCACCGCACAGCTGCACGCCGCGCGGATCCGGTCGGTCGACGTGGCGGCCCAGCAGCAGGTCGCGGATCAGCTCGGCCCTGACCTCGTTGTCACCCTCCAGCGCGACGCCGGAGCGGACGGCCTCCACCAAGGCGCGCTCGGCCTTCGTCAACCGGGACTCGGCGATCACCCGCCCACTGTCCCACGCTCGGGCAATCGTCGAACGGGGTCGATCACGCGTCGGCGGCCCGGGGAACCGCCGCGGGCCGGCCGGCTCGCCGGGGTTCCGGTCGGGCCGGGCGCAGGCGGTGCGGGCGAGGTTGATCGCCAAAGGGGTCGACAGGGACCGGGTGAGCGCCGAACCGGGCGCCGTGCGCGGGTGGTCGAGCACCGGTGCCCAGCGCCGCGCCACCGTCGCGCACGGCGGTTCCGTACTGGTCGCCGCGGCACGTCGGCACCGGCGGCCGGCCCCGGCCGAACGCGCGGTGGACGCCGTCCGGCGCGGGCGCGAGCAGGGCGTGAGGCAGCTCGTCCACCCCGTCGAGCAGAGGTCGCGGCCCTCGACGACGGGCGCGGCGGGGCAGGCGACCCGGCCGCGCGTTCACACCGGAGGGAGGCCCGGGATTCCGCTCGATGGCGGTTCTCCCCGAGCCCCCTCGGACCGCGAGGATCTGACCATGGGCCTCGCGCACGACGCCGCGGGCCCGGCCAGTTCGCGGTTCTTCGCCCCCTTGCTGGCGGTGAGCCTGTTCACCGGGGTGGGCTACGCGCTGGCCGGGCCGTTCCTGTCCGTGTTCCTGGTCAAGGAGTTGGCCGCGGGGCCGCTCGCCGTGGGCGCGTTCCTGTTCGCGGACTCGGTGGCGGCGCTGGTGGTCGGCACGCTGGTCGCGCGCCTGTCGGACGCGCGGGCGGTGCGGCGCGACGTGATCCTGGTGGGCTCGGTGGCCGCGGCGGTGGCGTACGGCCTGTTCTCGGTGCTGCGCGACTACCGGCTGCTGCTCGTCGTGTCGTTGACGCTGGTGGCGGTCGCGTCGTCGCTGGTGCCCCAGGTCTTCGCGTACGCGCGGCAGGCGCTGGAGCGCGCCGGCTCCGCGAAGGCGCCGCTGGCGATCAGCGCGCTGCGGATGGTGACGTCGGTGTCGTGGGTCGCCGGTCCCCCGGTGAGCGCGGTGCTGATCGACACCAGCGGGTTCACCGGCCTGTTCGGCGTGGCGGCGGGGCTATACCTGGCGGCGGCGGTGGTGACGTTCGCGCTGCTGCCGGAGCCGGGCGGCACGTCCGCGGCGCCGGGGGCGGGACGGGCCGACGCGCCGCGCCGCGACGTCGTGCTCGCGGCGGCGGCCTTCGTGCTGCTGCAGGGCGGCGAGATGCTGGGCTACCTGGTGCTGCCGCTGTACGTGACCGACGTGCTGGGCGGCACGACGTCCGACGCGGGGCTGGTCATGGGGTTGTGCGCGGCCCTGGAGATCCCGCTGATGCTCGGCTTCGGCGCCCTGGCCCTGCGCGTCGACCACGGTCGCCTCGTCCTGGCGGGCGGTGTCGTGGCGCTGGTGTACTACGCGGCGATGCTGCCGGCCACCGCGACGTGGCAGGTGGCCGTGGCGCAGGTGCCGCGCGCGGTCGTCATCTCGACCGTGATGGGCGTGGGCATCTCGTACTTCCAGGCGCTCGCGCCCGACCGGCCCGGGTACGCGTCGACGCTCTACGCGAACACGCTGAAGGTCGCCGCGATGGTGTCGGGGCCGCTGCTGGGGCTGTCGCAGGTCCTGGGCTACCGCAGCGCGTTCGCCATCTCCTCCGCGCTGACGGTGGTGGGGCTGGGGCTGCTGCTCGCCGTGCGGCGGCGTTGAGTCCCGGGAACCCGCCGCGTCCCGGCACCGACCGGGACGGCCGGTGCCGACCGGGAC
>NZ_JBHWIE010000355.1:6787-7070 GCF_042732085.1 Actinosynnema sp. NPDC059797 | reverse complement strand
GATCGCCCGGGCGGCCCGGCGCGCGGGTCTGCTCGGCGATGGTTGAAACCGGCCTCGGGGGCTATCCGTGACCATGGGCGCGGAGCCGACCTCAGAGGACTTCCGGGTGGCGGGTTCCAGGGCCGTGGACCCCGTGGCGTGGCACGGCGTGCTGAAGCGGGTGATCGACGGCGCGCACCTGGCCACCGCCGACGACCTGGCGTCCCTGCTGGACAAGGCCACCGCGCCCCTGGGGCTGTCGGTCCGGCCGTACCTGGTGGACCTGGCGCAGCGCCTGCTGCAC
>NZ_JBHWIE010000355.1:0-6777 GCF_042732085.1 Actinosynnema sp. NPDC059797 | reverse complement strand
GCACCCGGTGGTGGGCGGTCCGGGGCTGCCGGTCGACTCGTCCGAGGCCGGTCGGTCCTACCAGGGCGTCGAGGTCGTCGGCGTGCCGTCGCCGCCCCGGCTGTGGCTGCCGCTGCTCAACGGCACCGAGCGGCTGGGCGTGGTGCGGGTGGACCTGCCCGAGGGCGTCGAACCGGACGACCCCGAACTGCGCGCGCAGTGCTGGACGCTGGCCGGCCTGATCGGTCACCTGGTGCAGAGCAAGCAGCACTACGGCGACCTGTTCCACGTCCTGCGCCGCACCAAGCAGTTGGCCGTGGCCTCGGAGCTGCTGTGGCAGATGCTGCCGCCGCAGACGTTCGCCTCCGAACGGGTCGTGGTGACCGCGGCCGTGGAGCCCTACGACGAGGTCGGCGGTGACGGCTACGACTACGCGGTGAGCCCCGACCGGGCGTACGTGGCGCTGATCGACGCCATGGGCCACGACATGAGCGCGGGCCTGACCACGACCGTGGCGCTGGCCGCCACCCGAAACGCGCGCCGGGGCGGGCTGGGCCTGGTCGAGGCCGCCGAGCTGGCCGACCGGAGCATCACGAGCCAGAACTCGATCGGCAGGCTGAGCTTCGCCACCGCCGTGCTCGCCCGGCTGGACCTGGACACGGGCGTGCTGGAGTACCTCAACGCGGGCCACCCGCCGCCGGTGCTGTTCCGGGACGGGCGCGCGGTGGGCCAGTTGGAGGGCGCGTTGCGCACGCCGCTGGGCCTGGGGCACCTGGAGCGGGCGTCGGTGCGGCCGGCCTCGGTGCGGTTGCGGCCGGGTGACCGGGTGCTGTTCCTCACCGACGGCATCGTCGAGGCCCGCAGCCCCGAGGGCGAGCTGTTCGGCCTGGACCGCCTGGTCGCGCTGGTGGAGGAGCACGAGGCGGCCGGGATGCCCCCGCCGGAGACGCTGCGGCGCATCACCCGCGCGGTGCTGGAGCACCAGCGGGGCCGGTTGCAGGACGACGCCACCCTGCTGCTGCTGGAGTGGAGCCCGGACCGCGCGCACGCGCTGCTGCCCTCGTCCGTGTGACCTGCGTGGTTGCCGCGCCGGTGGCCGGGTACCCGGTCGGGGCGCCACGCGCACGGCGCGGCTGACCCGGCGTCGGAGGTCTTGGCCATGGCTCACCCGTCCCTCCCCCAACCAGGTTCGATCGTCACCTACCTCAACCCGGACGTGCTGGCCCCCGAGACGTTCCTGACCGGGGTGGTCCTCGGGGCCCACGTGGTGGACCCCGAGACCGACCGCTCCTGGGTGTCGGTGCTGTTGCCCGACCGCTCCACGTTCGTGCTCGACGCGGCGAACATCGTCGAGGTCCAGCCGTCCGGCAGCACCGAGCCGTGAGGGCGTTTCACAGCGGCGAGCAGTCGGGCTTGTCGGTCCAGCCCGCCGCGCACCGGTAGAGCGTGAAGGAGGCGCGGTAGCCGTAGCGCGCGCCCAGGGTGTTGTAGTCGGTGACGCCGACGCGCCCGGCGACGTAGTGCTCGGTCGCCGTCCCGGTGGCGGTCCCGGTGTACGGGGGCCGCGTGGTGCCGCCGGTCGAGGTCGTGGTCGGGGTGGGCGAACCGGCGTCCAGGCCCCAGAAGCGGCCCATGTGGTAGGCGGAGCAGATGTTCACGTCGAGGACGTAGGCGCCCGCCGCGCCGCACTGGGCGGCTCCGGTTCCGGGGTCGACCGGGTGGCCGTGGCCCATGCCGGTGATCCGGTACAGCTCCACCACGCCGCCGTACACGCGGTGCGGGTAGCCGGCCACGGTGTCGCTGACGTCGGGGATCTGGTCCGTGCCGTTGACGTCGGTCCACTGCTCGACCAGCTCGTCGGCGTTGGCGGGCACTACGGTGGTGTCGGCGGTGCCGTGCCAGATGGACACCTTCGGGCGGGGACCTCCGGTGTGGGCGGCGCGGACCTTGTCGCCCCACTGCGCCGGGGTGAGGTTCACGCCGGGGTTCATGCAGCCGTATGCCTGGAGGACCGAAGTCGCGCAGCCGTGCGGTAGGCCGGCGACCACGCCACCGCCGGAGAAGACGTCGGGGTAGGTGGCGAGCATGACCGAGGTCATCGCGCCGCCCGCCGACAGGCCGCTGACGTAGGCGGTGGTGGCGCCGACGTCCTGCCGGGTGCGGTCGACCATCTGCTTGATCGACAGCGGTTCGCCCGCGCCGCGCCCGGTGTCGCCGGGTTCGAACCAGTTGAAGCAGGAGTTGAGGTTGTTGGCCGTGCGCTGCTGCGGGAAGACCACGGAGAAGCGCCACTGGTCGGCCAGCTTCGCCCAGCCGGTGCCGGTGGCGTAGGCGGTGGCGTTCTGGGTGCAGCCGTGCAGCGCGACGACCACGGGGCGGCCGGCGGGCAGGCCGTCCGGCACGTAGCGGAACATCTGGAGGTTGCCGGGGTTGGTGCCGAAGCCGGTCACCTCCTGGAGCGAGGCGGCGCGGGCGGGACCCGCCGTGGACAGCCCCACGACGGCCAGCGCGGCGGACAGCGCGGCGGCGAAGACCGCGGTGGCGGGGCGACGAGCGGGCATGACGCGACCTCCCCGTTGAGGATGAGTGACGGCCGTCACTCGCGTTGCGGTGAATGGTAGGGACCACCGGGTCGGGTGCGCCGTGGTGCGCGCCACCACTCCCGGCGGCGGCCGGGTATCGGCGCGCCACACTCCACTCAGGACACCGGGTGGGCGAGGGCGGTCCGGGCGGCGGCGACCCAGTGCGGCGCGCCGGCGCGTTCGGCCACGGCCAGCGCGTGGTGGTAGTGCCCGGCGGCCAGGCGGTGGCGGCCGAGGGCGCGGGCCAGGTCGCCGAGGTGGTGGGCGACGGGCCGCAGGGTGAGCATCCCGCTGCCCGCGCCCGCCAGCTCGTCGGCGGCCGGTTCGAGGTCCGCGTGCAGGCGCTCGGCGGCCGCCAGGTCGGCGCGGCGGACGGCGACGACGGCGTGCAGGCACGTGCGGGCTTCGTAGAGCAGGTCGCGGGGCGAGTCCGGGACGTGGGCGGCCGGTTCGAACAGGGGCCGGCACCAGGGTTCGTAGGCGCCGAAGTCCGCGTCGGGGTCGGGGCGTTCGCCGCGCTGGAGCCGGTGGCACAGCAGGGCGAACGGCAGGATGCCTTCGTCCACACCGGACATGCCGGTGCCGGCCAGTCGGGCGGCGGCTTCGCGGTAGGCGGCCTCGGCGTCCCGCCCGGCGACGGCGGCCCGCAACGCCCGGTACCAGCGGGTGAACACGCCCACCAGGGGCAGCCGGTGGTCCTCGCCCAGCCGGTCGGCCGCCGCGGCGTGGCGGTCGGCGGCGGTGAAGTCGGCCAGCGCCGAGTGCGCCTGGAGCAGGACGAGGTGCCCGAGCACCTCGAAGGTGACCAGGTCGTGCCGGCGGGCCAGGTCGACCAGCTCGGCGCCGGTGCGGGCGCGGTCGGGTGCGAGGCCGGCGCGGTGGAACGACTGCATGAAGCGGGCGTTGAGGGCGAAGGCCAGCACCGCCGGGTCGGCCGACTCGCGGGCCAGCGCCTCGGCTTCGCGGGCGGCGGCGCGGGCGCGGTCGCCGCCGGTGGCGCGCAGCTCCAGGGCGAGGGTGGCCAGCAGCCGGCTGCGGGTCGCGGTCCGGTCGGGCGGGAGGGCGGCCAGGGTGCGCTCGGTGACCTCGGCGATCCGCCGGGCCAGGGCGGGGTCGTCGTGGTCGGTCCAGACGGCGGGCACGTCGAAGGCGCCGATCACGCGGGCGGTCAGCTCGGGGTCGCCCAGACCTTCCGCGAGGGCGAGCGCCTCGGCGCGGTGCCGGCGGGCCCGGTCGAGGTCCCCGGTGACGGCCTGGGTGCGGACCATGCCCATGACCAGTTCCAACCGGGTCGCCGGGTCGTCCTCGCCGTGGTCGTGGGCGGCCGCCCGGTCGTGGGCGGCGAGCGCGGCCCGCCACAGCCGGGCCGCCTCGTGCGGTGCGCGCCGGCGTTCGGCCCGCTCGGCCGCGGCACGGGCGTAGCGGGCGGCGCGGGCGTCCGTCCCCGGGCTCTCGGCCAGCAGGAAGTGGTGGGCCAGCGCGTCCACCGCGTCCGGGCGGAGCCGTTCCAGCGCCTCGCCGGCGGCGGCGTGCCACCGGGCCCGGCGCGAACCCGACACGTCCTGGTGGAGGGTGTCGCGCACGAGCGCGTGGGCGAAGCCGAACCGCCCCGGGCCGCGTTCGACGAGGAAACCGCGCCGGGTCGCGACCTCCGCCGCGTCGAGCACGCCGGGACCCGCCAGGGCGGTCAGCAGCTCCAGGTCCAGGTCGGTCCCGACCACGGCGGCCCGCCGCAGCACCTCGCGGACCGGCTCGGGCAGGCTCGCCAGGCGGTGGCGGACCACGTCGCGCACGCCCGGCGGCACCGACTCGGCCCACGACGGGCCCTCGGCCGCGGCCAGCCGGGCCAGCTCGCGGACGAAGAACGGGTTGCCGCCGCTGCGCCGGTGGATCGCGGACGCGGTGGCGGCGTCGACGTCCCGGCCGGTGGTGGCGCGCACCAGCTCGGGCACCGCCGCCGCGGGCAGGCCGCCGAGGTAGAGGCGGGTGGGTTCGGCGCGGGCGACGCGGCCGAGCAGGTCGGACAGGGCCGCGGGGACGTCGGTGGTGCGGTAGGTCGCGACCACCAGGACCGGGTGGGCGGCCGAGTCGGTCACCACCGAGGCGAGCAGGGCCAGGGTCTCCTCGCCCGCCCAGTGCAGGTCGTCGAGCACCAGCAGCAGCGGGGCGCGGCGGGCGACCCCGGCCAGGTGCGCGCCGACCGCGCGGTGCCAGTGGAAGCGCGCCACCAGCGGGTCGCCGCCGGCGGCCGGCCCGTCGCCGGTCGGGTACCCGTGCCCCGAGGCGGCGAGGGAGTCCAGGACCTGGCTCCACGGCCACGCCGCGGGCAGGCCCTCCGCGTCCGGGTTGGCGCCCCACGCCGTGGTCCAGCCACGTGCGGCCAGGCGTGCGGCGAACGCTTCGGCCAAGGTGGTCTTGCCCGCGCCGGCGTCACCGGAGACCAGCACCAGCACGGGCCGCCGCCGCTCGACGGCCCGTTCGGCGGCACCGCCCAACCCGGCCAGCTCGTCGTCGCGGCCGACCAACGCGGGCACGTCTTCGCGGCCCACGGACCGCACCGCGCCCCGGTCCCGGCCGGCGGGGGATCCCTCGTCGCGACCGGCCGACCCGGGCACGTCCCGCCGCCCCGCCGCACCTCCGACGACCGGCGCGTCCCCGCCCGCCTCGACCAGGTGGGGCGCGTGGGCCAGGATGTCGGCCTCCAACCGCCGCAGGTCGGGGCCGGGGTCCACGCCCAGCGCCTCGGCCAGCCCGTCCCGGGCCCGGCGCAGCGCACCCAGCGCGTCGCCCTGCCGCCCCGCCCGGTACAGCGCCAGCGCCAGCAGCCGCCAGGCGTCCTCCCGCCAGGGGTGCCCCTCGACGTGCGCCTCCAGGTCCGGCACCGCCGCCGCGGCCCGTCCCAGGTCCAGCAGCGCGCCCGCCCGCCGCTCCAGCGCCAGCAGCCTCAACTCGTCCAGCCGGGCGACCTCGCCCCGCGCCCACGGCAGGTCGGCGAACTCCGCGTACGCGGGCCCGCGCCACCATCCCAGCGCCTCCTCCACCCGCGCCAGCGCCGCACCCGCCGGCAGCTCCCCCGCCTCCGCCACGGCCGCCTCGAACCGCCACGCGTCCACCGCGCCGGCCTCCGCGCGCAGGGCGTAGCCGGGCGGCTCGGTCACCAGCAGCCGGGCCGGGGCGCGCGGCGGCCGGTCGGGTTCCAGTGCCCGTCGCAGCGCCGCCACGAAGGTCCGGACCGCGCCCACCGCGCCCCCGGGCGGTTCCTCCCACAGGTCGTCGACCAGGCGCTCCACCGGCACCACCCGGCCGCGGGCGAGCAGCAGCCGCGCCAGCACCGCCCGGTGCCGCGACCCGCCCACCCCCACCGGGCCCCGGTCGTCCTCGACCACCAGCGGACCCAGCACGCCGAACCGCACCGACACCGACCTCCCTCCGAGCCGCGCACTCTAACCCGCGCGGACCGGCCCGGCAGCGCCGCTCACCCGTTGCTGACCGACCGCTCATCGGCCTCCCCGACGCTGGTGGCACAGCACCACACCAACCCGAGAGGCAGACCATGCGGATCCCCGGATTCCACTACCGGCACGTGACCGTCGCCGACGGCGTCACGCTCAACGTGGCCACCGCGGGCGAAGGCGACCCGGTCGTGCTGCTGCACGGCTTCCCCCAGACCCACCTGATGTGGCGGCACGTGGCCGCCGACCTCGCCGCCGACCACACCGTCATCTGCCCCGACCTGCGCGGCTACGGCGACAGCGACAAACCCGCCGACACCGACGGCCACGCCTACAGCAAGCGCACCATGGCCGCCGACGTCGTCGCCCTCGCCCGCCTGCTCGGCCACGACCGCTTCGCCCTCGCGGGCCACGACCGCGGCGCCCTGGTCGCCTTCCGCGCGGGCCTCGACCACCCCGACGCCGTCAGCCACCTCGCCCTGCTCGACACGCTGCCCACCCTGGACACCTGGGACGTGCTGCACGGCACCACCGCCGCGGTCGCCTTCCACCTCTACCTCATGGCCCAGCCGCCCGGCCTGCCCGAGCAGCTCATCGCCGGCGCGCCCGACGCCTTCTTCGGCCACTTCCTCGACGTCTGGACCCGCTCGCCCGACGCCATCCCGCCCGACGTGCGCGCCGCCTACCTGGCCGCGTCCCGCGACGCCGTCACCTCGATCGTCGCCGACTACCGCGCCACCTCCTCCACCGACGTGGAGCACGAC